>JAXHSZ010000028.1:0-9202 GCA_034190725.1 Thermodesulfobacteriota bacterium | reverse complement strand
TTCAGAATATAAAGCAGCAACACCCGGATATGGAGCACAGGCAGTTCTTGCTGCTTTATATTCTGAATCTTCTCCAGTGTTGAGGTGTGAGAAAAAATTTGCTGCAAATCTGAGGATCTGAGCACAAAAACACCTCCCTTTGGCGATTCTACGATTGCATAGAATTCTGTATGTATTTAATTCATACGAATTCTAGTGGTAATGTGAATACTCCTTTTTAATGTTATTATCGGCATTATACCGTAAAAACTTTAAAAAACTCAAAATATCCCGTCTACGAACCTTCCTTTCAACTCTTCCTTGATAACCAGCATACCTTTCTTATTATAATAGACTTTATCGTTCTCAAGACCTTCCCTGAGTTTTTCTCTATTACCAGTCCTGCTCACATGAGAAAATATTGTAAATCTATCATAACCTGGGGATCCCGTCTTCTGCCATACTCCATCTGAGAAGTCCAGGGAGATAACCTCTGTCTCCTCTACCCATCTCTCCTCCCTATGGAGAGTTTCTTTAAAATTACCCTGAGTCAGAGGATTTCTGAAACCAGAGTCTCTGCCCTGCAATCCCTTTTGCTGAGCATCATTTAATGACCTTTGAATCACATCCGAGGCATTCAATTTGCATCTCACAGAAAATAAAGGATATTTTCATCCTCATTATCGTTTTTTCTACAATAAATGTCAAATGTTTTTTATAATCACCTCCTCTTTATGTAACTCATTAATATTCAAAGGTTAATTCATTATATCTCTGTATTATGGAGTTGTGCAAGCCGGCTTTTTACTGTTCAGAACAAAAATATGACACCATATCGAGGGAAGTTCTTGTTATCTCCGAAAGGGTCACGACCTTGGTTACTGCTCCCAATAGAATGGCTTCTTTTGGCATTCCATAAACAATGCAACTCTTTTCATCCTGAGCGATGGTCCCGGCGCCCACCTGCTTCATTTTTAATAATCCATTGGCTCCATCTGATCCCATACCGGTCAGTATAACACCAACAGCATTCTCTCCGGCATGGTCTGCAACTGATTTAAAGAGAACATCCACCGAAGGTCGCTGGTGATTGACAAAGGGTCCGCTTTTCACCTGTATATAATATCGGGCACCGCTTCTCTTTAATAGCATATGATAATTTCCAGGAGCGATAAGAGCAGTTCCCTTCAGAACGGAATCTCCGTCTTTGGCCTCCCTTACTTTGATGGGACAAAGAGCATCAAGCCTTTCCGCAAAGGGAGCAGTAAATAAAGCAGGCATGTGTTGTACGATGAGTATTCCCGGAGAATCATAAGGCATGCCGAAAAGTACGGTTCTGATGGCTTTTGTCCCTCCTGTTGATGCTCCGATGGCGATTATCTTATGAGCTGCGGCAGATGGGATAAGTGAATCGGATATGGGTGGTATGAGGTCAGGGACAGTGGTTTCTGTATTTACGACCTTGACATCAATGTAGGCTACTGCTCTGATTTTCTCTGCCAATTGAACGCTTATATCCCTCACCGATTCAATGTCGGAAGGTTTTGAAATCACATCGAGAGCTCCATGAGCAAGGGCTTCCATAGCAAGTTTTCCGCCTTTTTCTGTGAGGGAACTGACTATGATTACAGGAATCGGATAATGTTTCATGAGCTTCTTGAGGAAGGTCAGCCCATCCATGCGAGGCATCTCTATGTCAAGAGTGACAACATCCGGTTTCAATCTCACTATCTTATCCCTTGCGACATAAGGATCAGGTGCTGTACCGATAACTTCTATCCCTCTTTCTTCGGACAATTTTTCGGTCAATACTTTACGGAAAACTGCTGAGTCATCCACAACCAAAACTCGTATATTCTTTTTCATGTAACCTCATTGATGAATGAGGTTAAAATAACTTTCTCAACTTTGCTCTATTTCTTGGTATACGGTATCTGAATGAGAACGAGATGGTTTTTCCATTTCAAGGAAGGCTAAGATTTGAACCGAGGAAAGCATTTTGTATTTTGAGGATAACAATCTGAACCTGACCCAGAAATTGGGAAAAACAGCAGTTTTATTCGGGCACACTTTTAACTGAGGAAGTCATTTTAACTTCATCCCTTATTGATTATAACCATCCGCAGAGCAAAACGATTGCCCAGTGTGTTGATGGTGATTGAAAGCGCTTCTTCTGAGCTTGAATCAGCTTCGTAAACTTCATTAAAATGGATCAATTGAGGAATGTCGAGGTGAAAGACCGCCTGGTCATCATAATTACTGAAGGTATTACCGGCGATCATATTGATGATCTCTTTGGCGGTTTCGATGACGTGATCTTGAGAAATGCTCTCATCATCCTTTCCCATGAAACTTGCAGCAAGAGACATTGCTAATTCTTCCGGCAGAAGAAAGATGAAGTGTCCTTTAAAGGGACCGTGGAAGTTCATTTTGCTGATCACTACTCCACGCTGATCCCGGCTCCAAACCTCTACTCGGTCGTCAGTATCGGAAAAATCCAAAGGCAAGAAAAACATGGTCTCAAGAACACTAGAAATCGAGTTCTTCATTGCCGTTATCAAAGTTTGCTTCTCCATCATCATCTTCTCCCACTATACACTTCAGTTTTTGTTTGATTTGTTCCGGTGTAAAAGGTTTCTTGATATAGTCTTCAGCACCTTCTTCCATAAATTCCGCTACTCTACGCTGGCTTCCCTCTGTAGTTATCATGATAACCGGAATAGCCTTCATCAGTTCATCCTTCTTCATTTCCGTCATAAGCTGAAGCCCGTTCATATCGGGCATGTTGTAGTCGGTCAGAACCAGATCGAGCCATTCATCTCTCAAAATATTGAGTGCGTCTTCTCCATTAGATGCTTCAAAAATTTGTCCCACTTTAAAACCGGAAGCCTTGATAGTCTTTTTTATAACGGATCTCATGGGAAGAGAATCATCGACAATCAGTATATTATATGCCATGTTTATATCCCTCCGTGCTCTTTGATTCTTCCATTGAAACCACCAGCGCTGCAAAAAGCATTTTAAGTATTGATTATGATTAATCCACTATTAGTTTTTACAAACATTTTGAAAGATCTTTTAACGAACATATATTTGGTTTTTTTATCAATTATCCTTAGTGAAGTGAAGCACTAAGACTCTATTCGCTTGATGGAGAAAGGTATATCTATTGACATTTTATTGGGGAAATTATGAGTATCACACAAATGATCCGTCAAATTGAAAGAAGAGTCCGTAAGACCGGAATTCATCATTTAGAGACTCTCGTACGGGTGCTTTAGCGAGTGCCCATTTATGGATGGATATTTTCCAAAATCTCTGCGTCAGACTCAGATGTAAGGGTACATTACAATGTGCCCCCAACATACCCAATGTATTCCTGCGGTTAAAATCTTCGTCTTCCTTGACTTTATAAAAAGTATCTCTTTTCAGGATGACACAAGTCATATCCATATAGGTCCTGCAAATCCCAAAACGAGCTTCACAATCGAAGCCACTTAACGTAACCAAGGCACAGTAACCCTTCATGAAAGGCTCATAAGATCTTCTACCTGTTGGATCTTCTCCCCAAATCCAGCCATGATCTCTTGTATATTCTTTTCACAAAAACCCAGGTGTTCGAACACTTCCTGGTGAAACCTGTAGGCAAGACCATCACAACCTATACCGATTCCCATCATCATACATAGAGTATCTGCTGCATAGACAATTGATGTTTCGAGGTCACTGTTCGACAGTCCCTTTGAGAGATGATGATTTCTAATAATCTCTACCATCTTGTGACTGAAATTCCATTTTTCAGACACCATGCTGCCCAGTTCTGCATGATCGATTCCGATCGCTTTCTTTTCCGCTTCTCTAAAGCTTAACCCACACTTTGACACCAGGACAGTGATCTTCTCAAAGGATTCGGCTACGTATTGACTCAGGACCACCTTACCAATATCCTTTAAAAGCGCGGCTGTAAAAACAAGATGAGTATTCTTGATCCCTTTCTTTTCAGCCAATTCCTTTGCGATGAGTGCTGATGAAACGGAATTTTTCCATAATTCACCTTCGAGGAGATCATATCCTTTTTGTTCCCTTCTCAGATTCTCAGCACCTCCTGCAAGGAGGACAAGGTCAACAACTTGATCCATCCCCAGATAGACAATCGCTTGGTGAACGGAATCGATTTGCCTGGGAAGTCCAAAATAAGCTGAATTACACAATTTCAATAGATTAGCAGTCAGTGATTGATCGTAGGTGACAACCTGAGAGAGTTCATGGATTGAGCTTTCCGGATCTTCCACTATGGACATGATCTTGCTCGTCACCATTGGGATGGGTTTCAACGTGTCGATGTCCTTTATTATTTTTTGAATATCAGTCATATCTCTGTCTCCCCCATAACCGACGTCTTCAACCATATGCGGCCGTCTTGCAGTGCCAATTTTATTGTCCTATTGACATTTCCTCCTACATCCTCGTAGTCTATAATCACATTGTTTTTCCATAACATCTTCTTTGCCGCCATATAATTTCTCTTGCCGATATTGAAGAATCCTTTCTGGTCAAGGATTGTTCCACCGCCTACCACAATAACCTTCATCCTCTGTTTCTTGGCTCCCAATGTATATACACTCTTGAAAAGCGAAGGAATCCCTGTATCCGCAAACATGTAGGGATTCTTTGAAGCTTTATCTGGATCCACATTGGACTCAGGAAGCATGAAATGGAGAATACCTCCTGCCTTTGCTACAGAGTCATAGATAACCATCCCAATACACGAACCGAGAGAACGGGTAATCAATACCGACTCCGGATGATTACTCACCTTCATATCCGAGACACCAATAACAATCTCCACATTACATCCCCTTCATTAATTGTCATTTGTCACTTGCCGTTTATACGAGTTATCCCTTTACATATCCTTACTGTGGAGTTACTTCTGTGGCATGTAAAAAATACTCATCAGAAGATTGATGAAGAGTGTCTGATGATTCATGAATTCTTATAAGATCAAAAATTCCTGCTATATCCATAATAAGCCCGACTCTTCCGTCTCCCATGATGGCACCACCGGTAATGCCCATAATGTTCTTCATGCTTTCACCAAGGCTTTTTATAACGACCTCTTCCTTTCCCAATAACTCGTCCAGCAAAAGACATATACGTCCATTCTCGTGTTCCACAACCACAACCAAACCCTCCCATGGGTTTTTAAAATCGCCTCTCACACCGAACAGACAGTCCAATCGTACCAAGGGAATAAGGTTTCCCCTTGACAGAATCATTTCCCCTTTATCACTCACCGTAGAATATTGATTCCTCTCCGGTCTGAATGACTCTACGATCGCCAGAGCGGGAATGATGTATCTTTCTCGACCGACCCTTACCAGCATCCCCTCTATAATGGCAAGAGTTAATGGCAGACGAATCGCAAAGGTGGAACCGTATCCTGGTTTGGAATTGATCTCCACACGCCCTCTCAATTTTTCAATACCCTTCTTCACAACATCCATTCCGACTCCTCGGCCTGAAACATCCGTTACTTTCTCGGCTGTGGAAAACCCTGGCTCAAAGATCAGATTATAAATCTCTGTGTCAGTCAGTTTGCTTTCATCGGTTATCAGGCTACTTGACTTTGCTTTCTGTACAATCCTCTCCTTGTCTAATCCTCTCCCATCGTCATCTATCTCAATCACAATATTGCCGCCTCGATGGTATGCTTGCAGATGTATGGTTCCTGCTCTCTCCTTTCCGATCCTCTTTCTTTCATCAGGGTTTTCGATACCATGATCCACAGCATTTCGAATCATATGAACCATAGGTTCATATAACTCTTCGACAACATTTCGATCTATCTCAGTATCTTCTCCGGACATCAAAAGCCTTACCTCTTTCCCTGAATTCTTTGAAAGATCCCGCACCAGTCTCACCATCTTTTGGAAGGTATTCTTTATGGGGATCATCCGCATAGACATTGCAGTTCTCTGCAAGCTTGTGGTAATCTGGTTCAACTGGTTGAGATTATGGTATAATTCCTGATCGTTTCCTGCAAGGATCCACTTGTTTTGCTTGAGCATGGACTGAGCGATTACCAACTCCCCGGTCAAATCAACGAGATTATCTAATTTTTTTGTATCCACCTTGACTTGGAGGTCTATGTGTTGTTTGTTGAACTTCTTCTGCTCCCGAAGGGCAGATATCACGTCCTTTGATTCCACTTTGCTCTCTTCCAGCAGGATCTCACCAATCTTTTTGTCCGGTTCAATCCTTTGTCTATCAAGCCCTTTCTCAAGATCATCCGTTTGCAAAACCCCTTTCTTAACCAAAATCTCACCCAATGGTTTCTCTCCTATCTGATCGGCTTGACAGATGACATGCTCTATCCTGTTAATCAACGGGATAATATTCATGCCGTTTTCAAATAAAATCCCTCGTTCCAGTCCCTCCTGCACACTCATGATCATTTTTTTCAGTACGTCAACCGATTCAAGAATGACGTCTACAATGGCACCCTCTACCCTGATTTCACCATCTCTGGCCTTATCTAGTAGATTCTCTGCACTATGAGCCACCTTGTTTATCTTATTCAAATTGACAAAGCCAGAGACTCCTTTTATCGTATGAAATGGCCTGAAAATTGCGTTTATTGTCTCAATATTGTTCGGGTCCTGTTCAAGGTCCATAAGTTTTACTTCTATGGTGCCAAGATTTTCAAGAGACTCCATAACAAAGTCCCTCAGTATCTCACTGTCGTCATTGGTTAATTCCCTATCCACCGATTCGAACTCTTTTTCTTCATCAGCTTCATCAATCATATCCCCTTCATCTGCGCCTGTTTTAATGTTCTCAGGTTCATCTCCTCTACGCCCTGACTTCCCGGCAACCAGTTTCTCTAATATCAGAGACATCTCTCCTTGAAATTCTTCACCCTTGCTATAGGAACGACAAGCAGACTGTAGGTAATTTATCCCTGATTCCACTGGTTCCAAGTCATTAATCTCACTCAGTATTACCTTTTTAAGGTAGTCTTTAAGAGCATATGTTACATCCAAAAAAGACGGTTGTTCAATCTTTCGAAAATCTTCTTCCAGGCTCAACAGATAGTTCAAGATATTCCCTATTCCAGGGATATCTTTTCCCTCCAGAGTGACCACTTCCAGGGCTATTGCTTCAAGTTTGTTTTCTATCTTCTCTAATAGGTCAGGCATGGATCATGTCCTCTACATCGAGTTTTACAAAGAAATTCGTATTTTATGAGTGTTATAAAAGAGAAAAACATCTCAAATCTTCAATAGCGGTCAAATCTAAATGCATGCAATTGTCTGAAATTTAAGTGAAAATTAAGAAAAAACAAGGAAACACCCACATATTTAGGTGTGAAAAATGTCAGAATGGAGAGAATGAATTGCATGGTGATACACTGTTCTTTCTTTACACTCACATGGATATGGGTTTTATATGGATTGAAGTTTAATTGCCGCATATGGATTCTTTTCAAAAAGCCCATAATAAACGTGAATCAAAAAAGTGGATAATAGTCATTTATTGATGGGTAGTATTTTCAACCTTGAACCAGTACTCACTTCATCCTTGGAAAATGTATTGAACTCAAAAATCCATAAAATCTCCATCATTCATAGGGATAACCTGTTCAGGCTGGATAATGTTTGAATTATGAGTACCCTGTTTTCCGGCTCTATTGTTCTTTGCCGAAGTTGTAAAGTCCTTATGGGTTCTGAGGTTCTCACGGTTCTGATCCCCTGTCTTTTTACGCATTCTTCTTTGTTGTTGCTTCATTGAAAATTTATTGCCACCTACCGCACGCAATGACCAACCTACAAGAGCAGCCAATTCAGTTACCATACTATTCATCCGTTTTGCCTGGATATTCATTTCTTCGGAAGCAGATGCAGATTCCTCTGCAATGGCTGCATTCTGTTGAACGACCTTGTCCATCTCAGCCACCGTCAGGTTGACCTGTTCAATTCCTCGAGCCTGTTCATTAGAGGCTGCAGCGATCTCTCCCACTAGCCCACCAACTTTTGCAGTGCTGCCTGTGACTTCTGAAAAAGCCCCTGAAGTTGTATTCACAAGTTCAGATCCTTCCTTTATCTTTTTTACGGTACCCTCAATAAGCTCTGCCGTATTCTTTGCGGCCTCTGCCGCACGCATAGCGAGGTTCCGAACTTCGTCTGCAACAACGGCAAACCCAGCACCTGCTTCACCGGCTCTGGCAGCTTCAACAGCAGCATTCAGAGCCAATAGATTGGTCTGAAAAGCAATCTCATCTATTGTTTTTATAATCTTTGAAGTCTCCTCACTGGCCTTTGAGATTTCTTCCATAGATGTGGTTAATTCTGCCATGGAGTTATCGGCTCTGCCGACCACTTGGTTGGCTTCTTTCATGAGTTTATCAGCCTGCTGTGCATTCTCTGCATTCTTTTTTGTCATTGATGACATTTCCACTAATGACGAAGAGGTCTCCTCAATGGAAGCTGCCTGTTGAGATGCGCCATTGGCAAGAGACTGACTGGCAAAAGAGACCTGATTCGATGAAGAAGCGACATGGGTGGCACTCTTATTGAGACCTGTTATAATGCGGTTTATGGGTTGAGTAACGCTTCGGGTTATGAAAAAAGCAGTCAAAACACTGACAGTCAGAATAATGCCCACTATGATCCCAATAATCCAACGTGCCGACATTGTTCTGTTGATGACAGAGGTCGCTACTGATTGGTTCTCCTGATTATTCATATTCAGGAAATCATCAATATGTTCTCTAAATACCCTCGAATGTGTACTAATATCATCAGCTAAGGAATCCAATTCTTCAAAAGTTTTACCTCTCTTGACAGCTTCTATAAAACCTTTACTGGACTTGATGAATATATTGTATTGAACGGTGAGATTCTCTATAGCTTCCAACCACCCTTTATTCACAAGTTCTTGGTTACCCATCACAAGCACTTTTACCTCTTCAAATTTCTTCTCTGCCAATGTATGAGTCTCTTCAGACATGAGCAGAAACTTCTCATCCTTATGAAATGCATATCGGATAGATGCCAGTTCCTGTTTGGTTACTGATGCACCAATATAAGAAACAGCATGTGCCAGTGGTATATGTGTCTCCGACAAACCTGTTACGACGGACTGAATCCCTCTAATCCTAAAAAAACTTATTGTACCGACTATTATCAGCACAATAATGACAAGTCCAAAACCAACCGCA
>JAXHSZ010000279.1:0-3684 GCA_034190725.1 Thermodesulfobacteriota bacterium | reverse complement strand
GGTGGATGCAGCTCGTTTGCTGCTGTATAGGGCCGCCTGGATGCATGATCAGGGCATGCCCTGCATGAAGGAGGTGAGCATGGCAAAGCTTTTTACGTCCGAAACATATGCAAAGCTTTCAAATCAGGGGATGCAGATCATGGGCGGGTATGGATACAGTATGGAGTATGATATGCAGCGTCATTTCAGGGATTCCAGGATTATCACCGTGAGTGCCGGTTCCTCCCAGATGCAGAGAACGGTTATCGCAAGATCAATGGGCTTAAAAGTCGTTTGAAGATCGGAAGATCAGAAAAGCGGAGATTGGAAGAATGCGAAACAGGTTGCGAAGGTCCGGCAACCGAAAGAGAGAACCCCACCGTTGAAGTACAAGGTGATGACTATGACGAAAGATAATGATTTAAAGAAAGGCAGAGAGATGGAGAAGGTTTGGGAGAAAAATCTCTTTGAAAAATATGGGAAGAAACCGGGATTCACAATGCCGGAGTCTCACACGGAGTCGGGGATAACTCTGAAGCCGGTGTATACACCATCAGATGTGGCGGACATGGATTACAGCGACATCGAGATGCCCGGTTCTTTTCCATATACCAGGGGATTGTATCCTCTCACATATCAATACCAACCGTGGATGACTCAACAGATCCACGGGTATGCCAGGGCCGAGGAAACAAGAAAGAGGAGCGAGAAGCTGTCCAAGGAGGGTATGAAGGGGTTCGGTGGAGCGGTTCTTTTTATTGTTCCCGATTTGGCATCTACGTATGGGTATGACCCTGATGATGCAATGGCCAAAGGCATGGTGGGGATAAGCGGCGCTTCGGTGAGTACGGAAGAAGACATGGGGATCATCTGTGACGGATATGATCTGAGCAAGACAAGGGTGGGTTTCAGCACAAAGATCACATGTCTTCCCATGCTGGCAGCATATCTTGTATATGCACGGAAACAGGGGTATGAGCCGAATCAGCTTAACGGGCAGAGTCAGAACCGAAGAAAGATAGCTTGGCTCGGGCAGAATATGAGAGATCACCCTCCCAAGGAACAGTTAAAGCTTCAGATAGAGCTGATCAAATACTGTGTGGAGAATATGCCCAGATGGAACCATACAAACCTGTGTGGTTATGTTGCCGGAGAAAACTGCGCATCCCCTGTTCAGGAAATGGCATTTATGCTTTCTGAGGTCATAGAACTCATCGAATGTGGAAAAGTGGCCGGCCTGAACCCAGATGATATGGTTCCTAGGTTCAGTGCTCAGATGCATATGGGCATGGATTTCTTTGAAGAGATATGCAAAATCAGGGCCTTCAGAAGGATGTGGGCCAAGACCATGAAAGAAAGATTTGAATGTAAGAAGGCATCTTCTCAGCAGTTTCGGATTCATGTCCATACAGGAGGTATAAATCTCACGGCCCAACAACCGCTGAACAACATAACAAGAGCCACCCTTCAAGTCCTGGCCTCTGTGCTTGGCGGCACTCAGTCCATCCACACCTCATCCTATGATGAAGCAATTTCTCTCCCTTCGGTGGAGTCTGCAACCACTTCTCTCAGGGTGAATCAGATCATTCTCCATGAATCAGGAGTATCCAAAGTTTGTGACCCCCTTGGAGGTTCATACTATGTGGAGTGGCTTACGGAAAGACTGGAGCAAGAAACGTGGAAGATCGTCGATGAGATTGAAAAGAGAGGAGGGTTTACCAACTGCATGGAAACTGGATGGTTATGGAACCTCCTTGATAAAAGGATCAGGGACTGGAGGCATGAAGTTGACCACGAAGAGAGGGTGATCGTAGGTGTGAACAAATACAGGCAGGAAGAGGCTATGGAAGTGCCTGAGTTCACTGTGGATCAGGAGAAAGTGGAGAGGTTGGCCGTAGAGAGAATAAAGAAGTGGAAAGGAGCCAGGAATCAGGGTGATGTAAAAGATGCATTAAAAAAGATTGAGAAGGTCGCCAAAGAGTATGAATCCATAGATCAGGCGGGCGCATTGATGCCCGTGTTAATGGATGCGGCGGCGGCTAAGTGTACTGTGGGAGAGATGACGGATGTGTTTTTCCAGGTATATGGGTGTGCGTTTCCGTATTAGTACATCTCGTAATAAATTCACAATGTCGTTCAAGAAAGTTCGCCCGTATTCTACAGCTTTTCAAAGTCATTGAGAAGTTATGATAAAGAGAACTGCATGAGGAGAATATGAAGGATTTCAGTGGAGATAAGATCAGAGTCCTGCTGACCCGTCATTTATTGGAAGGCCATGATATGGGGCTACGGTCCATTGTGAATGGATGTCGTGAAGCTGGCATAGAGGTCGTGTATTATCCAAGATTCAATGATTTCAATGAGGTGGTCAAAGTGGCTGAGGAGGAAGATGTTGACATGATTGGGATAAGCTCTTCATCCGGAGCACACCTTCATCTGTCTGAAGGTGTGATATCAGCCCTGAAACAGAGGAACATGGAGACTCCGATTATCATTGGGGGCGTAATTCCAGACAAAGATACCTTTATGCTGAAACACTCTGGAATAAAGGGCATATTTGGGCCCGGTTCAACTCCAGGTGAGGTTGCAGACTTCATCTTTGAATTCATGGGGAAACAGGCGTGATTGAGGTTTTGATTTCATCAAGAGGGTTTCTTTGGGACAGGAGGGAATCTCCATGGGCAACAAAACAAACCGGACGATAGATGATCTGAGGGACACCTACTTTGAGAAGCCAAAGAAGACTGAAACATGGTCCGGGTTTCCAGTGAGAGAGATTTACACCCCAAAGGACCGTGAAGGGATTGCGTACGAGAAGGATATTGCGGATGCTGGAGAATACCCATATACCAGAGGGATTCACCCTGACATGTTCAGGGGGAGATACTGGACCAAGAGAGAGGTAACGGGTTTCGGTACGCCCACAGATACCAATACAAGGCTCAAAAAACAGATTGTTGACGGTGTCAGCGGGTTGAATGTCATTCGTGATAATCCCACGAATCTGGGTATCGATCCTGATCATCCGCTGGCAGAGGGCGAGGTGGGTCTTGTGGGGGTGAATTTATGCTGTCTCAAGGATATGGAGATGCTTACCGAGGGGATCTCCATTGACAAGGTGAGCATGTCTTTGATCTGTGCTTCGTGCCCGGCCATAGTCATACTTTCTCAATATGTTTTGACAGCGCAACAAAGAGGTATAGATCCGTCCAAGCTCAGGGGAACCATCGCTAATGATCCTCTCCATTGTCGCTATTGCGGCTGGCGACCTTCGAACCCCATAGATCTCAGTTTAAAACTTTCCGTAGATATTATCGAGTATTGTACCCGGCATATGCCTTACTGGAATACTGCCGTGGTGAATTCATACGACCTGAGAGAGAATGGTGTCAATGCAGTCCAGGAGGTTGCATTTGGAATGGCAATGGCCATGGCATATATTGACAGGGCCCTTGACAGGGGATTGAAGATAGATGAATTCGCATCCCGCAGGGCCTTTTATTGCTCCTCACATATGGATTTCTTTGAAGAGATTGCAAAACTTCGAGCAGCCAGGAGGATGTGGGCGAAAATAATGAAGGAGAAATATAGGGCACAGAATCCAAATTCCTGGAAGTTCAGGTTTGCCGTACATACCGCAGGCTGTTCATTAGTGCCACAGCAACCTTTAAATAATATAGTCAGGATAACGTATGAAGCATTGGC
>JAXHSZ010000278.1:0-3703 GCA_034190725.1 Thermodesulfobacteriota bacterium | reverse complement strand
CAGAAGTATCTTATGGATCTCCCACGGAAACTCCCCTCTTTTGTCGACTTCCTCCACAACGGGAACGATCTTTTCCTTTACGATCCTCTTCAGACTCTCCATCATGAGTCTCTGCTCTTCAGAAATCCTGCATGCCATAACCTTCACCCCTATTTATATATGAACACACATCACGTTCCATGTCTGGCTCTGGATCTTAAAAAATCCCATGATAGACTCTTCTGTCTTATTCTGTGAAGATGTGCTTTGTTCAGACTCTCATCTATTCATCAAGTTACCCAAGCAACATCCTGGCAACCACCATCCTCTGTATCTGATTTGTTCCCTCATATATCTGGAGCAACTTTGCCTCTCTCATCTTCCTTTCAACAGGGTAATCTCTCATATACCCGTATCCCCCAAGAATCTGAACAGCATCCGTGGTCACACGCATCCCCACATCCGTGGCAAAATACTTTGCCATTGAGGCAAATTTGGTACTCTCTTTATCCTTCTCTTCCACCATGACAGCAGCTTTATATACCAATTGTCTGGCAGCTTCGATCTCTGTAGCCATATCTGCCAGCATAAACTGGATTGCCTGAAATTCCATGATGGGCTTGCCGAATTGTACCCTCTGTCTGGCATAATCCAGAGCAAAATCAAGGGCACCTTGAGCAATACCCACAGCCTGTGATCCCACAAGAGGTCTCGCCCTATTTAAACACTCCATGGCGATAAAGAAACCCTGGCCTTCCTTTCCCAAAAGGTTACCGAGGGGGACACTGCATCCATCCATGAAGAACTCCCCAACAGGGAGAGAATTATTCCCCATCTTTCTCTCAGTCTTCCCAATTGAAAGCCCTGGAGTATCATTTTCAATGATGAAAAAACTGAGACCTCTGTTCCCTCCCTTGGGGTCCGTTTTTGCGCACACTAAAAACATGGCGGCTATACCGGAATAAGATATCATACATTTTGAACCGTTTATAATATATTTACTCCCATACAAATCAGCCCTTGTGGCAATTGATCCTAAATCTGATCCGGCACCCGGCTCTGTTAAACCAAAGGCAATGAGGAGTTTTCCCCCGGCTATCTGAGGAAGGTATTTTTTCTTTTGCTCTGAGGAGCCGGCTATGATGAGAGGATCAATATTGAGGTCATTGAACAGACAGGAAACGGTTAAGTTGGACTTTGCCAATTCCTCTGCTGCAAGACAGCATGTCAAAAGGTCCCCACCTCCGCCTCCATACTCTTCAGGAATACCAAAACCCAGAAGTCCGTTTTCAGCAAAAATCTTGTAGATTTCCCACGGATATTCAGATCTCTCCTCAAACTCATCTATTCTGCCGACCACTTTATCCTTGACAATCCGTCTTAACGTATCAAGCAACATCCGTTGTTCATCTGTGGTTTCGATTTGCATTATCCGCTCTCATCCGTTTTCTTTATATGATCAACACCCTTTAAATACTGCGTCCCTCTTTTCCATAAAGGCCCTTACCCCCTCCCTATGATCCTCCGTTTTCAGACAAATACTCTGACCTGTTGCCTCCAGGTCCAGCTCCGTTGCGAGGTCCATATTGAGCCCTTTATACATGATCTCCTTAATCATACCCAGTGCAATGGGCGCTTTCTTTGCTATCCTGCCTGCCAGCTCATAGGTGGCCTTTTCCAGGTCTTCAGGAGGAACAGCTTTATTTACCATACCTATCTTCTCCGCCTCCTTCGCATCTATCACATCTCCGGTAAAATAGAGTTCCAAAGCCTTGGCAATGCCAACCAGTCTGGGGAGAAAGTACAACCCACCATAATCCGAGACCAGGCCCATATTAATGAAACTCACTCCCAATTTAGCCTTCTCGGAAGCAATGCGGAGATCACAAGCGAGAGCAATATTGCATCCTGCTCCTATGGCATGCCCATTTATGGATGCGATGACCGGTTTCTCCAGGTTCCGTATCTCGTCTATCATTCGGTGAGAGACAGTGCGAACAAACTCTCTCCTTTCAAGAAGAGGAACCTCAAGACTCATCCTCTCCATTTCCTTGATATTCCCACCTGCACAAAATGCCCTTCCTGCGCCGGTTATGACCAGTACACCGACATTGTTGTCGCTTTTTACATTTTGAACGGCATCTATTATATCCTCACGCATTGTCCCCCCCAGTGCATTGAGGCTGTCCGGTCTGTTCAGGATTATCGTGGCGACTCTCTCTTCCTTTTTGAACAGTATGTCCTGGTAACTCATATATCCCTCCTTTTCTTTCCTGAACTTCCCATTGAGCATTCTCTTTCCAAAAGGCCGATCTGGAAAAATTGGCGGAATCTCCCGAAAACCACTTCGGCATAAATTTTTCGACCTGTGCAGTTGAGTTGGGTTACTTTAAGCGCCGGCTGTAAACTCGGCTCACCGCACAGAATGAAATTTTTAGAGGATGATCTCCTTTCTTAAATCCTCCACCTTCTTCACATCTTCAGGGATTGTCCCTTGGGGCACAAATTCCACTGTGTTTACCCTCAGCCTGCATCTGTTTTGGAAATCTTTCATGAAGGACTCTTTTATGGAAACTTTGTCCATCTCCTCATTCTCCAGTTCAATTTTTGCAGTAATGATATCTTTCATATTTTCATGGGTAACTGTTATGTGATATCGAGATATGCCGGTTTGTTGTGAAACCACATCCTCCACTTCCTGAGGGTGCAGGAACATGCCGCGTGTCTTGACGGCCTCCCCCACTCTTCCCACAATCCTTGGAATACGAAGGGATGTTCGACCGCAAGGGCACGGCTCATCTGAAAGAGAACCCAAATCGCCGCTGCCGATCCGGATTCTGGGCAAAATATCGTTGAATGTGGTAGTAACAACAATCTCACCCACTTCACCACAAGGAAGCCGTTTCCGAGTTTCCGTATCAACGATTTCCACGATGAAATCTTCTTCAAGATGCATGCCTGATCTTTCTTCGCATTCGCAGGCAGGTATTCCGACGGGCAGGAACGCATACAGTTCCTTTGTCTGTATTCCATACTCCTTTTCCATTGCAATTCTCAGCTCGGAACCGCCGACCGCAAAGGCTGTCTTTATATGAAAATCGCGCTTAAAATCATATCCCAACTCTTCAGCTCTCTTGATGACAGTCATAAAGAAAAGGGGGAAACCTGCAAAGAAGGTGGCTTTTAGATCATACATGATCTGAATCTGAAGGTCTGTATTGCCAAATCCCGTGGGAACTATCGTGATCCCCATGGAAGTCATGATATCGTCAACAAGAAGCCCAGCAGGCACAAAATGATATGCCAGGGCGTTTATAACGATGTCACCCCTTCTGGCCCCGATCTTCCACAGTATCTTTTTTGCCTGGTCGATGTCTGCATCCGTGAGAGTCTCATATTGGGGGCCCGGATGAATATAGATCCTCTTCAAACTCTCCGGAGGTACAGTCAAAAAACCACCGAAAGGGGGATTCTCACGCTGAACATTGATATAATCATCCCTCGTTATGATGGGCATCCTGTCCATATCATCGAGACTTTTCAATTGAGAAGGATGAAAGTCAAGCTCATCGAATTTCTTTCTCATTGCAGGAGCATTCTCATATGCATGATTGCATATGCGCCTTAACCTTTCAACAAGATACTGTTCCCTTTCTTCAACAGGCCGCCATTCTCTCTTGTCAGTATAATCATCCATTTTTTCTCCTTTATACAAATATTTTAT
>JAXHSZ010000277.1:0-2196 GCA_034190725.1 Thermodesulfobacteriota bacterium | reverse complement strand
GCAACGATGGTCTCTTGGATACGACAGAGGGCAAACCAGGGTATTTTGAAATGGACCACTGCAGCGGCTTCATTGGTGAGGATATGTTCAAACCTTTTCTGAGCTGATGTTGTCCATTCGTCCATGATGGATGCCATCACTGAGTTTTTCCATCCGGCCCTATGAAATTGAATATCTTGTGTTCTTCTGGAAATGGATATTTTCCCCAAGTTCTGTTACAAAGTCGGGTTTTCATCCTCATGATACACAATATCCCGAAGTATTCCTGCCCGAAGGTCGCCCTCTCCCTCTTCCTCAATCTTGCAGAAAATGTCTCATTCCTGGATGCGTACCCACTCACATCCATATCAATACTCATGCCGGGTCAGTGTTTGGATTTCGTTTTTTTCTTTCAAAAGGAAATTCATAATGTAAGTGAATGATATATAAGATGTTTCATCTTCGAAAAAAGTGTTGGGAAGAGAATTGTTGAAATCAGTTGACAGGGCGGAACCGTATTACGTACAATAGGGTAACGTTACTTAACGTTACATGTAACGTTGGAAGTTCACTGTGCTCAGTGCTGTGGTTTCATGCAAAATGCTTCATTCTTGGATGTGCACTGAGTAGGATGATGCCGGGGGGTGAGAAGCGAAATGAAAAATAAACCGGAAAATATTTGGGATGAACGTTTTATCACAATCCTTCTGGATTCCTTGGCGGACGGAGTCTTTGCGCTTGATGAGGTGGGGAAAATCATATCGTGGAACAAGTCAATGGAGCGTATCACGGGTTATACGGCGGAAGAAGCCTTAGGAAAAAAATGCAGTATCTTGAATTTCAGCCGCTGTTTTCAGAACGATTGCCCAGGAAATACAGAAGAGTGTGAGATTTACAGAGTGGGTTCTGCGGAGGCCAAAGAATGTCTCCTGATTCATAAGGATGGATACACGGTGCCTGTACTCAAAAACGCCGGAGGTGTAACGAATGAAAATGGATCTGTTATCGGAGTTGTTGAGACTATTACTGATTTCACTGAGTTGAAAAATGTACAACTTAAGGTAGAGGAGGTTACACAGCGATTGGGCGAAATGTATAAATTTGACAATATTATCGGCAGGAGTCGCCCAATGCAGCAAGTATTTTCATCCATAAGAGCAGCAGCGGCAAGTGATGCAAGCGTCTTGATTCAGGGTGAGAGCGGCACAGGCAAGGAACTGGTGTCGGGCGCCATTCATTATAACGGCGAACGATCAGTGCGTCCGTTAGTGACGGTGAATTGCTCAGCCCTGTCTGAGTCGTTGCTGGAAAGTGAGCTTTTTGGTCATGTGAAAGGGGCTTTTACCGGTGCCCTGCGCGATCGAATCGGGCGCTTTGAGGAGGCTGATGGAGGTACCGTCTTTCTGGACGAAATCAGTGAAATAAGCCCTATGATTCAAATGAAACTCCTTCGTGTACTCCAGGAGAGGGAGGTAGAGAGGGTGGGGGAATCGAGAAAACGCAAGATAGATATTCGCATTATCTCAGCCACACAACACGATCTGTTTGGACTTGTGCGTCAGAGAAGGTTCCGGGAGGATCTGTATTACAGGCTCAAGGTATTTCCCATCCAGATCCCCCCCCTACGGCAGAGAAAAGAAGATATCCCCTTGCTGGTTGATCAATTTATCGAGTATCAGAACGAAAAGACGCAAAAGAGGATAAAAAGAATATCAGAGATGGCTCTTCGAATCCTTATGGACTACCCATGGCCCGGCAATGTTCGTGAACTTGAGAACGCCATAGAACATGCTTTTGTCCTGTGTACCACCGATGAGATCGACCTGTTCGATCTTCCCGTTGAGATCCGGCAGATTGAATATGGAACCCAACCGACCACCAGCCAGGAATTTTCAGGATGTTCGCCTCCCCTGAAGGATCAGCTCACTCGTGAAAAACTCATCCAACTTCTTCACGAATGCCTATGGAACAAGGCGGAAGCAGCACGTCGTATTGGTGTGAGCAGAACAGCGGTATGGAAATATATGAATAAGTGGGAAATCCCATTAAAGAGGCCTGATTGAAGGTACGTGTCAGGGCTGAATCAACTCTCCCTTACTCTTTTGAGAAGACTCCCTACACTTCATGTCGAAACGGCCGATGAGAGAAGGAGAACTCGGATCATGTTTTTTGTGGTTTATTGCCGACTTTTCTGGGCTACTCATGGCATAGCAGTAG
>JAXHSZ010000276.1:0-9800 GCA_034190725.1 Thermodesulfobacteriota bacterium | reverse complement strand
AAGAATTCATGGAGTGAAAATATTCGTCTTCCCGGACCTCGCAAAAAATCTCGTCTCTGGCATGATAATGTTTCATAAAGCCGAAGCTAAAGTTTCGGATGCAAATCACTGAACAATTATTGATATCTGCAAACTCAACAACTGGAATTCAACGCATATTGCTCAAATGTCAAACTCAAACATATGAATGATTCAATGAAGACTGTTATAAGATACTAAATCAAAAAAATCAAGCGCTTAAAAGAAATCAGAAATGAAAGGAGAGATATATTTCAGTTCCAGATTAGGACATCTTAAGCTAATTAAGAAATGTCTCAATCCGCAAAATCACTATGAATATGGACTATTAATAGTCTGAAATAAAAAAATACTAATACAGATAACCAGATTTGTCAACAAACAATTGGGGAAAATCAGGGCAATGTCACTCAAGAAAATAACCTGCTGAATCATGGCAATTCGTGTGGTTGATAAATCTTCTGCAAATTTGAAGCACGAAGTACGAAATTCCAGACAAATGCGAATATCGTAAATTAAAAATTCAAAAAAATAACGTACCAGATACATTACATAAGTTGTTACAATTTTTGATCATTTGATTTTAGAATTTCGATATTACTTTGAGTTTCGAAATTCAAACTTCAGATTTGAGACTCGATTTCGACATGGTGAATCCTTCAGATGCGAGTGTGTTATCATCTCATTTGTGTCCATCAGGGAAAAGATGTTTTTTGCAGGTCAAGGAAGACTGCGGTTTTAATTGCAGGAATACATTGGGAATGGAGGGGCTCATTGCAATGTGCCCTCACATCTCAGTCTGACGTAGAGATTGTGAAAAAAGCTATTCATGGATGAGCACTCATTTGATGTTCTCCTGAGCCAACAGCTTTTTCTATTGACTTTATCCTATTAATGCGATACATTGAATTAAATTGCGATACATAAAGGAGGGCCACATTATGCCCATAAGCCTTAGAATTCCTTCAGAAAAAGAAAAGATGATCAATAAGGAAGCTTTAAAAGCCGGAAAGACAAAAACTGCTTATATTCTTAATGCAGTTGATGAAAAATTGGGTTTAACAAAAACTAGGGAAGAACTAATCAGGGAAATGTCCGGCTGGCTGTCTCATGAAGAAGCCGATGAACTGAGAAATGCAATGGAGATTTTTGGGAAAGTGAATGAAGGAGAATGGGATTGAAGCTTGTACTTGATACAAACATCTATTGCGACTATGCAGAGGGAGTGAGAGAAACCATAGATATAATAGCCACATATGGTGAACATATTTGTATTCCGTCTGTTGTTTTGGGTGAGTTGACATTTGGCTTCATGAAAGGGAAAAGGCACCGCTTTCATGAGAAAAAACTGCGTCAGGTAATCAGTCGCTTGGAGATTAAAATAATCGATGTGACTGCAGATGTTGCCAGAAAATACGCCATAATTTATTTAGCCCTGGCAAAAAAGGGAACCAAAATCCCGATTAACGATGTTTGGATTGCGGCATGTTGCATGGAAAAGGGAGGAACCCTCCTGACAAGGGATAAACACTTTGAATATGTGGACCAAATTGAGTCCATTGTACTTTAACTTAAATAAATACGCTGAGCAGAGTGCGTTCCCACGCAAGACGTGGGAACGCAAGGACAAGGGAAGGATGAGTGAGGTGAAGATATCTACTTTAAAATATATATTGCCTTAATGTAAGGTTTCTGTTGTGGTGGGCATAGCCCATTTACAAAATTCTTGTATACTCTTTATTGGACTGTATATGATACCTCTGCGAACTCACTAGTGACGTCATCAGTTGCTCGAACTGTCTCTGTTGTACCCTGAGTCCCAGCAGTATATGTTACATTGCTTCCAAATACACAAGTTACTTCGGTTCCATTAGGATATCTGATAGTATACGATGTCTCAGTTCCGCCGGACGGTGTTACTATAACAAGTTGACCTTCTGCAGGAGCAGATGGCGAAATGGACAGAGACACACGGGGTTACATCCCGTAAGGAGAATCCGACAAGTGCTCCTCATCGCCCACTCGGTAAGGCAACCAGAATATACGACTCGATGTATCTTCTGATCCAAAGACTTCTGTGCTCGCCGTAACTTCAGCCTCAATCCAAACGGAAGAACTCTTTAGATAGATAAGCTCAAAATTTGCCACACCATATTCATCGGTTGTAACCGATCCTGGAAGAGTTCCTGCTGCTGAACTGGGAGGTGTTAATATCCCATCCCCGCAACCAGGATCAGAACCACAACTGGGCATATCGTCCTCATAATCTGGTGGGCCTGAATCTAGAATCAAGTTTTGGTTGATATCTTCATTATCGTATTGTCCTGTCCATACCGGCAGGCCCTCCTCATCATCCCAATAACCTGTCGCGTATCTGGTAGGCCAAACACTAAGTGTGACAATAGCACCAGACACAGGATTCCCATTTGAATCGGCTATAAGCACGGACATTGGATATATGTATATAGTCTCGCTGTCGTTTGAAGAAATCTCAGTACTGACTCCAATTACTACCGATCCAGCAGCACCGCCAATGATTATTTGGATAGAATCTGTGTCCAGTAGACCGTCAAGAAGTGAAGCTGTAACAGTGACTCCCAAAGCATCGCTGCTTGATGATCCTGAAGTAAACGTCGATGTCGCAACGCCGGAGGTATCTGTATATACAATGACAGGGGAAATGGACTCTCCTCCGCCTGTAGGATTTTCTATTGAGAAAGCAACAGCAGCCGAACCTACAGGATCATCACTATCATTTCTCACTATTGCTGTCAATGTAACAGAATTACTAATATCTCCTATACTTGGGGCCACTACATAGGCACTGGCCTGAAGGGAAATCTGAGTTGCTTCGCTGTCTGGCGCTGAGATAGCTACTGTCAAGGTGTCTGTTGTTGTGGGATCGGCTGGATCAGATACCTCAACATTGGCCGTACCCGTATCACTGGAAGTGAGAATAGCAGAGGCTGTGCCGCTTGACACAGTTTTAGTGACAACATTACCTCCCCCATCCCATTCACCAATCGTTGTTGCAAATTGTACTGATGTTTGACTGGGGGCATTCACTGTTATATTTAAAGAAGGACCGGTTGGATAAGTACCGGTAGAGAGGCTGCAAGGGTCTTGTGTAGGGGAACTGATCCCAAACACAGTTCCAGAGGTTCCGACAGTGTAGGTCTGCGTTGCTGTTGCCCCCAGGCTTTCAACTGTTACCGTTGCATTACCAACTCCTATGCCTGTTACATCAACCTCAAGTTCGCCAGAAACGTCAGTATTCCCAGTATCTTGGGATAAAGAAAGGATACCTGTTGGTGAAACACTAATACTAACAGGTGCATCGTATACTCCAACTGAACCTGCATCTTTCACTGCTATTGTAAGGGTGACGGATGAACCACCAACGGTAAGATTTGTGCTGTCTGTTGAAAGTGAAACTGTCGTTCCTGTTATCTGTATAGGAATCTGTGCTGAATCAATTCCCGCAACCTCAGCAGTTATTGTTGCAACCTGATTGCTCTTGTCCACCGTTCCAGAGCTGAACTCTATTTCAGTCTGCCCATTTTCATCGGTCTCTAAAGATGAGTCACTAAGCTGCCCCCCATCAGTTGAAAATGAAACAGTGACTCCTTCTGCAACAACATTATCTTCATCCAAGACAGTAGCCGTTATGGTGGCACTGTCTGAGTTATCTGATTTGACACTGACCTGGGATGTTGCCAGTGAGATGGAGGCTCCGGTATCACTCCCAGAATCCGATGTGAATGATATTGCAATACTCTGTGAGACACTATTGGATGTAGCAGTGACTTGTGCATCTCCTGGTGTAGTCCCGGAAATCAAAGAGACAATTACACTGCCGGAGTCACCAGATGTGCTCATCCTATATGATGAGTCATTGTTTTGAAATGTTCCGAGGCTCGTAGAAAAAGCAATGGATGTATCTTCCTCTACTGGTGATCCTAAACTATCTACTAATGAAGCGGTAATGGTCGTAGAGCTTGAACCGTCCGCGGGAATACTGGAGGAACTGGCTGAGAGAGAAATAGATGCGGTATTGCCTGTATCATCATCATCTTTATCCCCGCATGAGACAAGAAAGACAAGTGCACAGACGGCGAGTATAGAGAAAAAACCATGTCGAAGATACCCTTTTTTCATTGTATGCTCCTTTCACACATATATACTTATTAAATATTTGATTCTATTTTCGTGATTTCTATTTTCGGGTCAAAACATTGCAAAACATATGCCAAGGAGCATTGGAACAATACGATAACGACTTGTATTCAGTGATTTTAATTCTAAATTCTTTATTTGAATGCTATGAAGGGGGCAGAACTATTTATTAACACTTAAACTACTCTCTCTGTACACCCATTACCAGCTAATTATATAGACAGAAGCAACAACCAAAACCGATCTTTAATGAGAATTGTCAATTGATAAACAAATAAATGTCAATTTTTTATCATCCTTTGTCAGATATTTGACTGGGTCAACAGGCTCATAGAAGGGTGATTTATCAATGATGCCAAATGTAATTGGTAACCGTTCACGGTTCTCAGTTTACAGTTCACGGTTTTGATTCAATAATGATATAAAGCTTGAAGAATTCCTGATTTTTCCTATAATTCCTGAATGAGTTTTAGTATAATATTCAAAGATTCTCAATCTCTAATAGAAGCACCCATAATCTCCTTTTTTCTTATGTTTTAATGAACAGTGAACTGTAAACTGCTCACCGTGAACGGGTACTGTCAGTGAATATGGATACTCTTGCTCTGTTATAAGAACTAAATGGTGAAGAGCAGATATTAGCCAATTCAAATCTTGAAGGGTTTCCTGGTATCCCTCATATGTGCTATAAAGGAGTTTACACTTTACTTATAGCGCTTCAGGTTTCAGGTGTCAGTGTTCAGACCTTGTGTTTCTCTTTCCTGACACCTGAGACCTGAAACCAAACAACGTTGTGATGGGTAATTTCATCAGCCCAGTGAGCTTCTTATCTTGATCGAGTGAATTTACTCTGATATTAGTATGTGAGTTTGATAGCATTGTACGTTTCAGTTGCGATAATCATACTTCCCATGAAGAGTGGAACATGTCTGAACTTATTAAGATCAATTCTTCCCGTCCCGATCCATTGACAATGCAGAGGGCAGCTCGCTTGATCAAAAGGGACGGCATCATAGCCTTTCCTACAGAAACGGTATATGGTTTGGGGGCAAATGCTTTGAGTGAAAAAGCAATTATGCGGGTTTTTCAGATCAAAGGGAGAGATCCCAAAAAACCAATACCAATTTTGATTGATAAAAAAGAAACCCTTTGTGGACTTGTAACTGATATACCTGAAAAGGGAGAGATTCTCATGAAGAATTTTTGGCCAGGTGGATTAACCATTGTCTTTGAAGCATCTTCAAAGATTCCTCCATTACTTCTGGGCAATACTGGAAAGATAGGTGTAAGGATATCAAGCTGTAACATTGTACAGAAATTGGTAGAACAGGCGGGGACACCCATAACTGCCACGAGTGCAAATATTTCCGGACAAAAGAATTGTTCTTCGGCTACTGAAGTCTATGAAAATCTGGGGGAGATAATCGATATGATACTCGACGGTGGTAAAACTGCGGGATATTTAGGTTCGACTGTAATAGACGTTACCTGTTGCCCTGCAAAGATCATCAGAGAAGGCGTCATACGTTCGAGGGACATCAAAAGATATCTCTAATTTAAGTTCAAATACTCAATGCATTCTAATTCAAGAGGTAATTTTTGGGGTTCACTGGAACTCCACTTACGCGCACCTCATAATGGAGATGAGATCCGGTACTCCTTCCGGTATTACCGACAGCGGCTATCTTGTCACCTCTCTTTACTTTCTGTCCCACCTTTTTAAATGTTTTGGAGAGATGTGCGTAGCGAGTAACAATCCCATAGCCGTGGTTTATAACCATGAGTTTGCCGAAGCCACCCTCTCTTCCCACATAGGTCACGATTCCTTCGGCAGGAGCAATGATAGGCGTATGTAAACGCGTAGCAATATCCATCCCTTTATGGAATTCCTTTAAACCTGTAAAAGGTGATTTTCGATATCCAAAACCGGATGTAACCCATCCTCGAGTCGGCCACAGGGAAGGAGTTGCAGCCAAGAGGGATCTCTGATCCTGAAGAAAATCGTATAACTCCTGAAGACTATGCTCCTGAAGAGAAGTCGCTGTTTCTAACTGTTCCAAATCGGAGTGCATCCGTTTGATCAACATATCCTGCTTTCTGTTGAGGGTCGAATGATAATTGTGCTCTTCATCCAGAGAACCTCCAATTCCCAAGGTCTGATCAGTCATTCCCGGCTTTTCTAAATTTGCAATAATTCTCAGCTTTTTATCAAATTGCTTTAATCTCGCTATCTGAGACTCTAATGAATCTATTTTATGAGCAAAAGATTGGATATGTGTCTTTTGTAATTGGTTTTCCTCTTGTAGACTTTCGATTTTTACTCTCTCAAACTTCATGTTTGTATAGTCATAAATGACAAAGCAAAGTGCAATAACACTAATACTCAGGGCAATGATTACTGATCTTGCTAGAAAGCGAGACAGTTTAATCTTCTTGACTCTTGCTGCTTTTGTAGGGAAAAACATTATAGTACAGTAGTTTTTAGCCACTTTACTTCCTCCCTTTGTATTCTAAAAAACATATTATCCAGATTAAGGACTTGAGCAAAAATAAATTGATATTTATTCCTTTGTTCCACGTATGCAATAACTATACCTCTTACCACATGAAATGGCCTATTGTCAAGGAGTTTTCCATTGCTTTTAAAACGAGATTACTGATTTTACCCTAGATTGTCGATCAATTACAATCGACACAATTGCATTCGCAAAAATGTTACAATTATGTGCAAAAAGTAAAGGATGATGGGGATAATCATTCAGTGATGAATGAGATTGAAGTCTGAAGCTCTTCTTTGAAAGGCTATAAGAAGAGATGTGTATTTATAAATTCAGTATCATTGCGGTTTCATCACAATCGGGGAATTTCATACATTTTAAACAATCAGCCCATATCTTCTGGGGAAGAATGGATTTATCTACGACAGTGAACCCGATTTTTTTAAAGAAGTCAATCTGATATGTTAACACAAATACATCACATATACCCAAAGCAGTCGATTCGGATAAACACGCTTTAACCAGATTGGTGCCAATGGATTTGCCTCGAAAGTCCTCCCTTACAACAAGGGATCTGATTTCTGCAAGCCCTTCCCAACATATATGCATGGCACACGCTCCACTCATGCAATGTGTCGTATCATTTATATAGATGTGAAAATCTCTGAGGTTGTCATAGAGCTCACTCAAGGAACGAGGCAGCATCTCTCCTTTCTGAGCGTGAATGCTTATCAGGTCCTGAATCGCTTTTACATCTTTTATCATTGCTTTTCTGATCATGCATTATTACCTGATATAAATCAACATTATTAGGATGTATTTAACTTTTGGGCTTGATCTCTTATTACTCATCAATTGAAAATTCCCTAGAAATTCTTGACATACTTAAGGTATCCCTCATAATTTCTCTTTACTTCTTCAATTGAGTCCCCTCCAAACTTCTCCATAAAAGCATCGGCAATCTCTATGGCTACAACTGCCTCACCGATTACCCCTGCAGCTGCAACAGCGCATGTATCGGACCTTTCCACAGAAGCCTCAAATATCTCCTTTGTATCTATATCTACAGATGTCAAGGGAGTAAGTAATGTAGGTATGGGTTTCATGACAGCTCTTGCAACAATGGGCTCTCCATTGGAAACTCCTCCCTCAATACCACCTGCATTATTTGTCTTTCTGAAGAATCCCATTTGAGGTTTATTCTTAAGATTTCTCATGTCTCTTGGCAAAACTGCCGCTTCTTTCCGCTCTTCTGGTTCAAAACGATAGCATATCTCATCATGCACTTGAGACCCTGATCTTCCTGCATATTCAAAACCCAGACCAATCTCAACACCTTTAATTGCCTGTATACTCATCAATGCTTTTGCTATTCTTCCGTCGAGTTTTTTATCCCATTGTGTGTAGGTCCCCAATCCAATGGGCACCCCGGTCACAATGACCTCGAAGGTTCCCCCCAAAGAATCGCCTCTGGCCTTTGCATCATCTATCTTGGTTTTGATCTTTCTTTCAGCACCGCTGTCTGCGCAACGCAGGTCCGAAGTTTCGACTCTCCTCCTTAATTCTTTTAAATCCAAATTTTCGATATTGCTTTTAACTCCCCCTATCTCAGTCACATGACTCATTATCTGAATATCAAATTCTTTGAGAAGACATTTTGTCACAGCTCCTACGGCAACTCTACACGCTGTTTCTCTTGCACTCGCCCGTTCTAGAACATTCCTCATATCTCTCGTATTGTATTTGATAACACCCGAAAGATCCGCATGACCCGGTCGAGGTCGGGTGAGTCGGGTACTTCTGCCATCGAATTCAGATGATATGGACATCTCCTCTTTCCATCTTTCCCAGTCTTTGTTCTCTATAACCATGCTCACAGGAGATCCCATTGTCTTTCCCCATCGAATTCCAGAGGTTATGCGAACCCGATCCTTTTCTATTTTCATTCGTTGTCCTCGACCGTAGCCTACTTGTCTACGGGCAAGGTCGATATTAATGTCCTCTTCATCAATTTTCAAACCAGCAGGGATACCCTCAAGGATAGCGGTCAGGGAACTCCCATGGGATTCTCCTGCTGTAAGATACCTCATCATAGATTCACCTGTATCAGCAAAATTGGCCTTTTGAAATGCAAAGAGATTCGATGTTTCTTCTTATGTGATGGGTTTCTGCTTAATAATGGTGGGGGTTAAAAATATAAGGAGTTCTGTAATTTCATCCTTTTTAAACTCATTTTTAAAGAGCCACCCAAGGATGGGGATTTTTGACAGGAAAGGCACACCACTTTCCGCATACGTTTGTGTTCTTTCATATATTCCACCAATTACGGTGGTTTCTCCGTCCTTTACAAGAACTTCGGTCTCTGCGCTTCTTGTGTCAATACCGGGTTCTCCACCATATCCTGTCTGTGAAGACTTCTGGTCCTTTTTGGCCAAGACCTTCATAATGATACTTCCATCAGGCGTAATATGAGGAGTGACCTCAAGTGTCAGAGTAGCATTCTTGAATTCAGTGGATATTCCATCCTCTGTCTGTTTCAAATAAGGAAGAGACACACCCTGTTCTATCTTTGCCTGTTTATTATCTACGGTAACGATCTTTGGTCGTGATATAATCTTTACTTTTTCATCCTTTTCCATGGCTGTCAGTTGCAAATCCAATGTGTACCTATCACTGATAAAACCATATGCAATTCCTCCGAAGATACCACTTGATGGAAGGTTTATTGCATAGTTGGAACCTCCTGCTGCTCCTGAAATGGTATAATCACCCGCTCCAGCTGTATTGGTGTAACTGCCTCCCCAAGCTATACCGATTTCACTTGTAAAGGTCGGATTTGTCTGTACTATTCTTGCTTCAATAAGAACCTGAGGAATTGGGCTGTCCAAGTGTTTTATTATGTTTTTTGCTTCTTTGACAACTGCCTTGATGTCGGTAAGAAGCACGGAATTTGTCCTCTCATCTGCTGAAACCGTTCCCCGCTTCGATAACTTCCCTTCTACTTGAGACAGAAGGTCTTTGGCAATTGCATAGTTTACAGGGATTATCTCCGTAAAGAGATCTTCCACTTGTTCTTGTCTCATCTTACTTGCAAGTGCGGCTTCTTCT
>JAXHSZ010000275.1:0-5722 GCA_034190725.1 Thermodesulfobacteriota bacterium | reverse complement strand
CTCTTTGCAAACCGACTACCCCACATTCAAGCGTTCTTCTAATCTGCATGATTCCTCGAACTGAAATCCAACACAGAGAAAACCCCGGAGTCATACTCACCATTCCGGCTTGAGAAATTGGTCAAGAATCCTATGATCTGGAGATACAACAAAGCATAAAAATAGTTCATATACACTCAGGAGAAATGAATATTGGCCAATAAAACCCCCATCTCCTTACATACTCGCTAAAGTTTTGTTCAATTCTTCTTTTCACAAACATGAGAGCCAGTCCTTTCAAAAAAAGTCCAATATACAATATACAACAGAGGGAAAAGATATGAATTCAAAGAGGGTAATCTTATCGTTCATGGTTGCATCTGCTGCAGTCGTATTCTTGTTTCAAAATACTTTCTCCATCTCAATTGCAGCAGCAGCAGACGTGGACATCATATGCAACAAAAGCATGACTGAAAATACACTGCACAGGAGTGAAATAAAAGATATCTTTCTCGGCAAGAAGAGCAAATGGTCTGACGGCAAGAAGATCGTCTTTGTGACTCTTAAGGAATCAAAGGTTCACAATGCATTCCTCAGGAAATTTATTGGAAAAACAGCATATCAATATGCAATTTATTGGAAGAAGATGGTTTTTACAGGAAAGGGCAGCCTACCAAGATCTTTTACGAATGAGAAAGACCTCGTTGATTTTGTGGCAAGCATGCAAGGGGCAATAGGATATGTTTCATCTGAAACAACAAAAGAAGGAGTCAAAATCATTTCCAGGTAGTTTGGAAATTACAAAAACAAAAACATCGAGTGTTCCTGTTCAGTTTTATATATTTCCTTGATTCATCAAGGTGAAATCCAAGAAAAGGACAATGGAAAATGAAAAGAGTATTTTGCATAGCGATGGCAATTTTATTTGGTTGTATATTCCTGGAGAGAGTCCATGCAATTGAGACCGGTGATATTCGTATCCATGGATTTGTATCTCAAGGGTATTTGGAAAGCGACAAGAATAATTACTTGGCAAATGATTCCAGTGAAGGATCTTTCCATTTTTATGAGATGGGGATAAATGTCAGCACTGACCTGACAGATGATTTGCATATGGGGATGCAATTCTTTTCATACGATCTGGGAGATCTTGGCAATAATAAGGTGATACTCGACTGGGCCTTTGGAGATTATAGATGGAGGGACTGGCTAGGTCTGCGTGCCGGAAGATTAAAAATACCATACGGATTCTACAATGAAACCAGGGATGTTGATTCTCTTCGTACAAATATTATACTTCCTCAAAGCGTCTATAATGAAACAATGCGGGATTCCACGTTAGGGCTCCAGGGTATCGGCATTTATGGCAATATACATTTGCATTCACTTGGTAGTCTATCGTACGAGTTTCAGGTGGGAACATTAAGTATCGAGGAGGACTCCAGCAGTGCCAAACTGACGAATAGCATGAGTGGAGGGCTTTTTGAAGCGGAAAGCTTCAGTGTTGGGGAGATATATGTTGCCGACTCACAATGGGAGACTCCTTTTGAAGGGTTAAGGATAGGGGGGACCTTTGCTACAATGAGCTCAGGATCAGAAGTAAAGACAACTGAAGCAATTGGACCTTTACCCGCCGGCACCTCACTTGATGTAAATTACCCGGAGATCACCTATACTATTTTTTCAATTGAACAGACCTGGGATAATCTTATTCTTGCAACCGAATATTTGAGAAGAAAATTAGTATCTGAGGTGATCAATATCTCTCCGAAGACCACTGTGGAATTTGAAGGGTACTATGTCAGCGCTTCTTACCGTTTCACACACTGGTTTGAGTTAGGCACATATTACTCCATATTTTATAACAACATCGATGATAAGGACGGCAGTGATCTCGAGGCTCAGGGGCTGCCGGATCACGGCGCCTGGATAAAGGACTTTGCTCTCACCGCCTGCTTTGACATGAACGAGCACTGGGTGTTCAAGATAGAAGGGCACCTCATGGATGGTACTGCCCTTGTGATGGAAGTGGACAATCCGGACGGTACAGACAGAGACTGGTTCTTATTTGCATCTAAAATCACATACAGTTTTTGATGAGAGACAAGATACACGGGCCTAAACGCAAGGTAACGTCAAAGTGGAGAGTAATTATCTTCAATGTGAAGAAGTCGGGAAAAACTTTAAAATTTCAATCCTGAATGACTAAAACATTTCCCGTAAGGGCAGATTACAAATTGCCCCATGGCAAGGAAATCGCCTATGAGAAGAACACCAAGTATTGCACTCAAAATATGGCTCAGTATAAGCATTTTGGTCTTCGGGTACTTTGCATCAATGGTATTTGGATTCATTCTTGGGCGGCACTATGAATCGCGCCTGGAATATATTTCACTGTCTCTCTACCCTGCCACCCAGAAGAGTCAATCAGCACTCACGTCATTCAAAGAATCCATTAAACTATACAGTGATGGTGTCTTGATGGCCGAAGAAGATTTCTTTAAATCTGCAGTTACAAAGACCAATGAAACAAAAGATGCGTTGAAAGGAATTTCTCAACTGACTGGTCTTGATTCTTACAGAAAGAGTGAAGTGGAAGAGATAATGACACAGCTGAATGATTTTCATTCTTCTGCCAGGCGAGTATATCCTTTACTCGGTTCAGTTCTCAATGAATCCATGGAAAATGATGGAATGGGACCTGAGAAAGTGCAATCCAATCTTCATAAAAAAGCCTCAGTTCTTGCTGGTGAAGCCGATGATCTTCATGAGATGCTGAGATCTCTCACAAATGGATTCGATAACGACCTGCAGATGGAATTGTCAAGTATTGTTAATTTGACGAGGAATCAGCGGCATCTCAACTTGATCGTCTTTTTTGGTGTTGTTGTATTTGCCATTGCTTTTGTTTCAATCATCGTTGCACGTTCGATATTACGTCCCCTGAACAGGGCTGTTCTATTATCAGAAACAATCGCAAGAGGAGATCTTACAAAAAGGATCGAAATCCAATCCGGGGATGAATTGGGAGTGCTTACAAACTCTTTGAATAGAATGGTAGACGAATTGGCCGGACTGGTAAGAAACACCAAGGAAAGTGGAGAGGAACTGAATAACGCATCACTGGAAATAAAATCCTCTGCAGAGGAGCAATCGTCTGCAGCGGCTGAACAAGCAGTATCCGTTCAAGAAATAAGCGCGACAATAAGTGAAATCGCTCTATCATCAGAACATATGGCAGAGAATATGGGTCTGGTGGTTAAAGCATCCAGAAACACTTTAGATACGGTCTCACACGCAAATAAGATAGCCCAGGATTCTGCAAGAGGGATGGAGGAAATCAAAGAGGTTTCACAGTCAACATCCCAAAACATATTGAGTCTTGGTGAAAAATCCCAGGCCATCGGAGACATTATAGAGATCATCAAAGATGTTTCCAGACAGACCAACCTCTTGGCACTGAATGCGGCAATTGAAGCAACAAAGGCAGGAGATGCGGGCAAAGGGTTTTCCCTTGTGGCTGAAGAGATCAGAAGACTGGCCGAGGGTGTGGCTGAGTCGACAACTGAGATCAGAGAGATCGTGATAGAGATTCAGAATGCTGTGAACAGCTCTGTCATTGCTATTGAAGATGAGTCAAAGAAGATAGATAAAGGGAATCAACTGGTGCAGAACTCAAAAGACCTCTTGAGAGATATCAACAGTATGGCGATGGAATCAACCAGAGCAGCAGAACAGGTGAGCGATGCCATATTACAACAGGATGCCGGCACCAGAGATGTTTCAAAGTCGATCCAAGAGATTTCCGGAGTGGTACACCAGACAGCTCAGGAGAGTGCAAAAATAAAAAATTCTCTGGCAAACCTTTCTGAAATATCTGAAAGGCTTGCTCTTGCTGTAGATCAATTCAAATTGAAAGCATAGGATGTCACCTATTCAAAGGCTACCCCTTTTAAAACTCACCACCTCCCTGGAAATCCATGATCTTTTTAGGATCTGCATAAAAATGGTACATTATTTTTGCGTAGACCCTTATATGTCAATAATTATCTTGCCCTCCAGGTATTGTACTGCTTTCCCTGAAATAAAAACCCGATCGTCCTTGAGTTCACAGATCAGCTCTCCGCCCCGTTTGGATACCTGTTTTGCAATGAACTTGCTTTTGTTGAGCGTGTTTGCCCAGTATGGTGTCAATGCGCAATGAGCCGAACCTGTGACAGGGTCTTCGTCTATTCCGTACTTTGGAGCAAAAAATCGACTCACAAAATCAACACAGTCCCCCCTTGCGGTTGCAATAACCCCTCGTAAATCAAGTCTTTTCAATAAATCGTAATCCGGCTCCAATGATCGAATGACTTCCTCAGTCTCAAACACAGCTAAATAATCTTCCGATTTGAGGACTTCCAAGGGATTTCTCCCAAAAGCTTTGACCATTCCTTCCGGTGTATCACAAAGAACCGGGGGTTGAGATGGAAAATCCATAACCAGCCACTCACTTTCACAAAATACAATCAACTCACCACTCTTTGATTCAAAGATAATCTTCTCTTTTTCATGCCCCATCAATTTGAAGAGAACATATGCTGATGCCAGAGTTGCATGGCCGCAGAGATCCACTTCAGTAACCGGGGTGAACCAGCGAATATGAACCTTTTTTCCCTGTGGAACTAAGAAGGCTGTCTCTGAGAGATTGTTTTCTTCGGCTATGGCCTGAAGAAGTGCATCAGGTATCCATCTTTCCAGCAGACACACAGCCGCTGGATTTCCCTCAAAAGGCTTGCTTGCAAAAGCATCGATTTGATAAAGAGTCAACTCCATTATGAAAGCTCCTTTGGCATGTTTATGTTTTTCGTGTTCTTTCCCTGATTCTGAAGCACAGCACATATGTAATACCGGCAACCCTGAATTGTCAAGCTGAAAAAACACCTTTCCCAATTGAGTCTCCAAGGGAGAAGTCTTTCCTTGACCTTTATCAGGTGTTAAGATATCCGCGCTGAACTTTCAGCAGGATTTGTAACTTTTCCAAAGTCCAAGGTATTGTAATGGTGGTCCAACATGTTCAACACTCACCCGATGGATGAAACGATAAGCAGGCAAAGATCTACAAACCGGCAAACTTCAAACGGAAGAGAATACCGCGTAGAGGGGTTGTTGGTTCCAAAACGATTTATCAGTGTAATATATATGTTATAGTTTTTTTGTATGCCAAGACAGCCGAGACTTGATGAATCGACATCTTACATCACACAGAGGGTGGTGGAAAATTCATGTCTCATGGGCCGGATTTTTACTAAATTGTTTTGGAACCAATGTCCTCTTCTATTCTGAGATGAATACCCAAAGAGGAATTACAGGAAGAACTCTCACCTATTCAGATGAAGATCATCTTTTTACAGCCGGTACCGCCAATTACCAATATGATGCAGATGGATTCCTCACTACCAAGACCAATGGCACTGATGTCACCATCTATGAGTACTCTTCCCGTGGAGAACTGCTCAATGTCACCCTTCCTGACAATACGGACATTGAATATATCCATGATCCTCTTGGAAGAAGAATCGCCAAGATGGTCAATGGTGCAATCACAGAAAAATACCTCTGGCAGGGGCTGACCAGGCTTTTATTCCATTAAGCTTTCAAGATGGCACTAATCCAAGGCCAGTTGGTTAGACTGCTTATTGCCGTCTTATTTGCAGCCATCTCGGATAATCCCCGTTCAGCTTGTTCGGTTGCAGCATTG
>JAXHSZ010000274.1:0-16416 GCA_034190725.1 Thermodesulfobacteriota bacterium | reverse complement strand
ATTTAGATTAAGAAAAATCCACAAGAAAGTCAATAAAAAAATGAACACATATTTTTCTTTTTCCGTCTGTTTTTATGAAGGCTTTACTGGGACAGCTCACTGTGAACGGATTCTTTTCAATTTAATGACTTCCTTTTGTCGATATATATCTGGTGTCCATCCATAAATATTCTTTCCAGATGGATGTTTCGGTAAAATTTATCAGGAAAATCATTCTGTTATTCTGACACCTGATCTCTGAAACCTGGAACCACAATACAATTTAACTTCTCAATAACTTTTCCATCTCTCTCCTTCTTCCTATCAAACGGAGACTCCTCTTTCATTGAGTTGAAAGAACCTCAATTTCATCTATCTCTTTCCAGTCATATCCCTCGGTATGTGGGTATACAACACCGCAGCTTCCCATGATTTGAGGTTTGTAGTTTTGATATTCCTTCAGATTCTTAAACTCATCGGATATGCTGATAGAATCACCTGCCTGGGCAATAACAAGCCCTCTTGCCTTCCCTCCATTCTTGAGTTTTATCTCTATATATTTCCCCCAAAAGTCTTGTCTTTCCGTCATAAGCCTGCTCCTTATAAATAAATACTTATTGAAAGAGAGAGATTATTTTAAACTGATTCACATCCACAAGACCCTTATCCGTTATCTTCAGTTCAGGTACAACGGGGAGTGCTAAAAAAGACAATATCATAAAAGGATCTCTCAGCTTGCATCCAAGGTTCTTTGTGGAATTCAGGAGCCTTTTTACCCCATTGCCAACTTCCTGAAGAGATCTTTTAGACATCAAACCAGCAATCGGTAAAGGAAGAGATTCCATCACGTTGCCGTTTGTCACAGCAACTTGTCCACCGCCCATCTTCTTGATCTCCATAATTGCTTTTACCATGTCCTCGTCATTGGTTCCCAGCACGATGATGTTATGGGAATCGTGTGCAACGGACGATCCTATTGCTCCCTTTCTCAGTCCGAATCCCTTCACAAATCCTAATCCCACATTGCCTGACATTGTATGCCTCTCTACCACCGCTATCTTGAGGATGTCTCGTTCCGCATCGGGCAGTGCATATTCACCAAAAATCCTTACCCTCTCTCTCCTTTTCTTGGTCACTATTTGATCCGGGACTATCTCCATTATTACAGCATTCTCTGATAGAGCTCGTATTCTTAAATTTTCTTTGTGAATATCCTTTATATGTATCGAACTTTCGAGGATGTGCTCTTTTGTTTTTCTTCGTTTGTCTATGAGTTGGCCATCTTTGGACACGAGTTTGCCGTCTTTGAATACCATTTCAACTCTCGGATTATTTATGTCCGTAAATACGGAAATGTCTGCTCTGTATCCCGGCGCTATGGCTCCCAAACCATCAAGACGAAAGTATTGGGCTGTATTGATGGTACACATTTGGATTGCCGTGATCGGATGCAACCCAAGGTTGATTGCTTTTCTTATGATAGAGTCCATATGTCCCTTTTCAAGGAGGTCCAGGGGATGTCTGTCATCCGTGACAAACATACATCTCCTTGAATTTTTCTGTGTGATCAATGGCAGAAGGGCCTCCACATTCTTTGCCGCTGTTCCTTCACGAATCATGATGTACATTCCCTTGCGAAGCTTTTCCCTAGCTTCATCCAGGGAAGTACACTCATGATCCGATCCCACACCGGCACATATGTATGCATTAAGATCTTTACCGGCTAAGAGAGGCGCATGCCCGTCGATCCTTTTTCCTTTCATGATCTTTATCTTTTCCAATAAATCGGGAACTCCTTGGATTACACCGGGGAAATTCATCATCTCACCGAGTCCCAACACCCAGTCTTCTTGAAGAATGCATAATAGATCCTCACTCGACAACCTAGCTCCGGAAGTCTCCATATCTGTAGCAGGAACACAAGAAGGCAACATAATATGCACATTGAATGGAGATGATCCTGCAGACTCCCCTATATATCTGACACCTTCCAGCCCCATAACATTAGCAATTTCATGGGGATCGGCAACGATGGAAGTTGTCCCTAAAGGAACTACGGCTCTGGCAAACTCAGTCACTGAAACCATTGAACTTTCTATATGAACGTGACCATCTATGAAACCAGGAGAGAGAAACCTCCCTTTCAGATCTATGACTTCCTTGGCACGATACTCTCCTAATCCTATGATGAGTGGACCATGGATCGCCACATGGTCAGGGTGTATTTCACCGGAAAACACATCCACAATCTTGGCGTTCTTTATCAGAATATCCGTCTCTTCTTCTCCCCTGGCTACCCTGATGATCTCTTCCAACTGAGGTGAAATTGTTTGTATTGTCTTTTTTATCATAAACAAAAATCCTTACGAACTCCCATCCAAACAACAGGAGATTAAACGGTCATTTTTTACGTATCATGATGATCTGCCTTTGTCAAAGATTTTTAACTTGCATCAACACCGGCCATATTATACACTCTCTTTGCTGTTAAGGTGCGGGTTTATTTGTCCGAAAGATGAGTAGGGCCCTCAATATAAGCAGTTCTCTCAAAAAAGGAACTTTTTTATGCCAGAATCAAATCCGGACAATCATATTATCGAAGGGGCGGTCTTTGCTGACAGGATATGGAAATGTATCCTTATTCCTCTTTTATTCGGCATCTGTCTTGTATCCTACATTAAAGGCATACCATACCCAATGATGCCGATTGCTATTGTTGTGGTCATATACTATATGGTTGCTCAAATCTCCATAATTCTGATCAAAAGGAATTTCTATCCACTGAGTGTTTACTTTATCAACTTAATAACAGATATATTACTCTTGACGATTGCCATTCGTTATAGCGGCGGCATAGAGAGTCCAGTCTTTGTACTTCTTGAGATAACCTTTATAAGGGCAGCAATAGCTTTGCCGTTGCGACAAGCTATTATTATCTTTTCAGTGGGTGGTGCCGCTTATCTTGGTGAGATATGGCTGGAATACTACCGTGTCATTCCTCACATCCATATTTTTACCATCTTTAAACCCAATGTGTTTCAAGATACCCCGTACATCCTTATCTCTACATTGGTTATAATAGCTGTACTCGTGGGTACGGCAGTTCTTACGGTATATATAACGAAGTTCCTCCATAACAAGCTTGAAGAGCTCAGCCGGACGAAGTCATATGCAGACAACCTGGTTTACCATCTCGAAGAGGCAAAGGCATCCCTTGAGATTAAAGTAGAGGAAAGGACCAGAGAACTCAGAGAATCAGAAGAGAAGTACAGGAATATTGTCAATAAGGCATTTGACGGAATATTTATCCTTCAGGATAATTTCTTTCAGTTTTTTAATAATAAATTTGAGGAGATAACCGGTTACAAAGCAAGAGATTTACAAAACATGGATGCCGTCCGGATAATCGCTCCAGAAAGTCTTGAACTTGTTACGCAAAGAACACGGATGAGGCTCGCAGGAGAGAATGTACCGGAAGTATATGAATTTGGGATGATACGGAAGGATGGGAAGAAGATAAATGTTGAGATATATTCAACAACCATAAAATATAAAGAACGACCTGCTATTCAGGCGTATATAAGAGATGTTACAGAAAGAAACAGAGTAGAACAGGAATTAAGAGAGACTAAAGAATTCTTGGAAAGCATCGTTGAAAGTTCAATAGACTCAATTGTTGCAACGGATAATCGGGGATTTATAACATTCAGCAGTAAAGGTGCCAAAGAGATGATGGGTTATACGGATACAGAAATTTCTGAGACCCATGTATCAAAATACTACTTAGGAGGAATTGAAGAGTCTAAAAAAGTAATGGGGATATTGGAAAAAGATGGGAAACTCAGAAATTATCAAACAGCACTCTTGTCAAAAGAGAAAAGGCCTGTACCTGTTAACATATCCGTTTCTCTCCTCAAGAACCCAAAGGGAGAGACAATAGGAACACTGGGGGTATTTAAAGACATCACAGAGATAAAAGAGGCAGAAAACCAATTAAAGGAAACAAAGGATTTCCTGGAAAATGTTATTGAAAGCTCTATCGATGGTATCACCACAACCGACAATAAGGGTTACATCACTTTTGCCAGCAAAGGAGCAGAAGAGATGTTGTCCTATGTAAAGAAAGAGACTATAGGAACGCATATCTCACAATACTACGCAGATGGTATAGAAGATGCAAAGAAGATAATGAAAGTATTACGGGAGAAAGGGAGATTAGAAAATTATGAGACAGGTCTCATCGCAAAGGGCGGTCATATCGTCCCGGTCATTACATCTGCTTCACTGTTAAAGAACGATGCGAGTGAGGTAATAGGGACTCTCGGCGTTTATAAGGATATTACTGAAAAAAGAATATTAGAGGAGGAAATCACACGGAGAAATGAGGAGCTTGAGAATTTTGTTTATACAATATCTCATGACCTCAAATCCCCCCTTGTATCCCTGCAAGGCTTTGCCTCAATTTTATCGAGTGATTATAATGACAGAATCGATGAGAAGGGGCAGCATTATCTTGATCGTATAAAGAAAAACGCAAATTATATGGAGAGCCTTATTCTTGACCTGCTTGAGTTATCCAGGGTCGGGAGGGTTGTGGATACCTTAAAGGAGGTTGATACGTCACAGATAATCGAAGAGGTGATCGGAAGGGTGCAACATCGGTTGGAAGAGAGAAACATGAGACTTATCATAGGAAATTACTTTCCAACGGTTTATTGCGACAGAAACAGGCTCGTGCAGGTCATTGAAAATATGGTGACCAATTCGATAAAATTTATGGGTGAAACTGAGTATCCCATCATTGAGATTGGTCATGGAGACAAAGGAGAGTTTCATGAGTTTTATGTAAAGGACAACGGCATAGGGATTGAACAAGAATTCCACGATAAGATATTTCGAATATTCCAGCGACTTCAGGATATCGAAGATATTGAAGGAACAGGGGTTGGCTTAGCTATTGCGAAGAAGATTATTGAAAACCACAAGGGAAGGATCTGGGTGGAATCTGAGAAGGGAAATGGATCGACATTTCATTTTACACTGCCGAAGAGAAAATAAGATCACACATCGTATACATACCAAGAGGGATATGGAATTGAGGGAGTGTCAATCCAGAGATGAGATATTTTTGCTAGATGAAGGAAGAAGAAGTTTATGAGGATAAAATTTATTTCTTTAACAGAAATTTTGGAAAAACCATTTTCCAAAGGTCAATTTTGAAAAATTCCGAAAGGAGACTAGGAAATGAATCAGGAGGCAGTAAAAATACTGCTTGTAGAGGATAATGACGACCATATCGAACTGACCCAGAGGGCATTGAAAGAAAATGGAGTGCTCAATGTTATTTACGTTGTTAAAGATGGTAAAGAGGCCCTGGATTACTTATATAATCGGGATAAATATTCCGACAAAGCTGAGGCCCCAAAGCCGGAACTTATATTATTGGATGTTAAATTGCCTAAAATAGATGGTTTTGAGGTCTTAAAACAAGTAAAGAATGATCCTGATCTCAAACCGATCCCTATAATAATGCTTACCACTTCATCGAGAGACGAGGAGATAGCAAAGGGATATTCCGAAGGCGCGAATAGTTACGTTACGAAACCGGTTGACTTCAACAAATTTGTTGCTAAAATAAAAAACTTGCAGATGTATTGGGTACTTGTCAACGCACTGCCGAAATGATCACAAGCCCTTAAAGCCAAACGGTACACAGTTAAATTAAAGGAGGAAGTGAATGGGATACAAACCCATAATGATACTGATCGTTGAAGACAACCCGGACCATATGGAACTGATGGAAAGGACCCTTTCAAATCACAACACTGCCTTCAAGATCAGAGCTACTGACTCCGGAGAAGATTGTTGGACGTTATTAGATCATGACAAATACGATGCAGTCATTCTGGATTACACGTTGCCGAAGGTGGACGGCCTGGAAGTTTTAAAAAAGATAGGCGAAAAAAACTATGATGTGCCTGTAATTATGGTGACCGGTCAAGGAGATGAAAGCATAGCTGTTGAGGCGATGAAACTGGGAGCTTCGGATTACATAGCTAAATCAGGGGACTATCTCCTTACACTCCCTTTTATTGTGGAAAAGACCATAGAACGGTATTCCGTTACAAAAGAGAGAGCGCAGCTGGAAAAAGAGATAAGAGAAACCAAGGAGTATTTCGAAAACCTTCTGGAAAATGTCAATGATATTATCTATACTGTTGATACGGATGGCAGGATAACATACGTAAACAAAAGGGTTGAAGATTACGGATTCAGCAGAAATGATCTGATTGGGAGGGAGATCTTTGCCCTATTTCCCAAGGAACAGTCACGGGAGAAGATTCAAGATGTCATCCTAGGTGGAGTGAAAAAGGATTTCGAAATCACATATAGAAATGAAAAAGAAAGGATATTTTACTTTGTGATTTCCTGTTCTCCCCTCAGAGATGAAAACGGAAGTATATACGGGATAACATCTATAGCAAGAGATGTTACTGAAACAAGAGAATTGGCCAAGAAACAACATGAAATGGAGATAGAGTTGATGGAACAGCATAAACTCTCTTCCATAGGAACTCTGATTCAAGGGATAGCCCATAACCTGAATTCTCCACTTACAGGCATACTGGGAAGATCTCAGCTCTTAGAACACAGGTTGAAAAAACAGAAAGCAGCATGTATCAGATTATCAGAAGAGAGAGGAATCAACGGGATTGATACGTTATTGGAAAATTGTGACAAGTCTGCAAAAGATACCATTTCCATAAATGAAAATGTAGAGAGGATGGCTGAGATTATCAAGAATATGATGTACAAAACCCGCCATGAACAGACAGATACGAAACAATCTCTCAATATCAATGAGCTCTTGAGGGAAGAATTGGCCTTTCTGGAGGCTGATATGTTCCTGAAACACGAAGTAACAAAAAAATACGAGTTTAGTAATGAAATCCCCAATATCAAAGTAGTTTATGGTGATTTCAGCCAGAGTGTCACCAACATCATAAGAAATGCCCTTGATGCCATGTATGGTACAGAAAAGAAGGAATTAACAGTAAAAACCAGGCTCTCAAAGGATCATATCTTTGTGGATATCAATGATACCGGTGTAGGAATAAAAGAAGAGCATATGCCGAAGATCTTTGATCCATTCTTTACAACCAAACCATCAAACTCAAGTGATGGTTCCCCCACAGGGATAGGACTCGGATTGCATAGCTGTTATATATTACTGAAAAGATATGATGTTCGAATAGATATCAAGAGTAAGCCAGGGGACACCACAGTCACCGTGGAAATACCTTTCAAGAAGTTACAATAAAAGTCAGCATCCTTCATATGTGCTCAGAAGGAGTTTACGCTTTGGTTGTACCACTCCGGGTTTCAGATGTTAGTGGAAACCGATGAATAAATGATGACTGAAAGTTTTGGGAGAATTTGGAAACGTGTAATCGCCATCTTTTTTTAACACGTTTCACTTTTCAGATGGAATAGCGAGTGCTTTCTCACTGCATCGATATCATCCATGAGCGATGAGTTTTGTGAATCAGGAAGTTGAAGATGACAGAGATTTCACTATTGACTTTTCAACTGAGTGAGTTATTGCTTTCATATGGACAAATTAGATAAGGATATATTAAACAGGATTCAGTCCCAATTTCCAATTGTTTCAAGACCATTCAGGTCTTTGGGGGAGGAATTCGGTATCTCTGAAACCGAAATGATAGAGAGGATCCACCGTTTGATGGACGAGGGTTATATCCGTCGTTTCGGTCCTTCATTCGACTCAAGAAAGTTAGGATTTACAAGTACCCTTTGTGCTGCCAAGGTGCCACCTCAAAAGGTCGATAAGTTCGTAAATGTGTTGGCATCGTACCAGGGAATAACTCATAATTATAGAAGAAAACATGAATATAATATCTGGTTTACATTTATTGGAGATTCCAAAAAAGAGATCAGGGAGAACCTCACGGAAATATCGAATAAAACAGGTATTCAAGAGATTCTCAACCTTCCTGCAAGGAAGGTTTTTAAGGTAAATGTGGAGTTTGAAACATGAACATATTGTATGTAACCACACCTATATATTATGTAAATGCAGAACCGCACATTGGACATGCGTATACCACCATAGTCGCCGATGTGCTCAACCGTTTTCATCGATTTGCCGGACACGAGACGTATTTTGTCACAGGAACGGATGAACATGGTGATAAAGTAGTCCAAGCTGCAGAAGCTGCAGGAGAAAGTCCGAGGGAATACGCCGACAGGATAAGTGGTCTTTTTCGAGATATCTTGCCTGAGCTGTCCATTTCCAACGACTATTTTATCAGGACAACGGATGAAAACCATAAGAGAGTTGTTCAATTGATCCTTCAGAAGGTCTATGAAAAGGGCGACATATACTTTGGTGAATATGGAGGGTATTATTGTTTTGGATGTGAACGTTTTTATACGGAAAAAGAACTTGTTGACGGTAAATGTCCTGACCATAAGGTTACGCCTGAATTCATAAAGGAAAAGAATTATTTCTTTAAAATGAGTAAGTATCAGGATTGGTTGATCGAGCACATAGAAACCCATCCCGACTTTATTCGTCCTACAAGGTACAGAAACGAAGTTTTGGCCTTCTTAAAAGATCCTTTGGAAGATTTATGCATTTCACGTCCAAAGTCAAGGTTGGATTGGGGAATAACATTACCCTTTGATACGGATTATGTTACATATGTCTGGTTTGATGCCCTCATCAATTATCTCACCGCAGTGGGTTATCCCGATTCCGACGTGTATCAGAAATTCTGGCCTTCAGTTCAACACTTGATCGCAAAGGATATCTTGAAACCCCATGGTGTTTATTGGCCTACCATGTTAAAAGCATCCGGCATTAAACCGTACCAGCATTTAAATGTTCATGGCTTTTGGAACATCGATGAGAACAAGATGTCGAAAAGCCTCGGGAATATAGTCAGACCTCTCAGTCTAAAGGATAAATACGGTCTCGATGCATTCAGGTATTTTGTGTTGCGCGAGATGGTTTTTGGTCTGGATGCAAACTTCAGTGAAAATGCTCTTGTGAACAGATTCAACTCTGATCTGGCAAATGATCTTGGTAATTTAGTGAGTCGCAGCCTGGCTATGGCTGAGAAATACTTCAAGGGAGTGGTCCAAAGACCTTCGAGTTCTTTAGAGATTGATGACAGACTGCGGGATGATGCTTCGAGGACAGTCTGTGGCGTGGTTTCCCAAATGAAAGAACTGGCTTTACACAAGGCACTCATTGCCATTTGGGGATTTATCGCCTCAATAAATAAATACATAGATGAAACCTCACCTTGGGCATTGGCAAAGAAAGAGGATCAAAAGGAGAGGCTGGGTACTGTCTTATGTCATATTTTGGAATCATTGAGGGTGATTGCCCTTCTCCTTCTTCCTTTCATGCCCAATACAGCAGAGAAGATCTGGGCATCTTTGGGGATACAGGAAGATCTCTCTACTCAGAGATTGAAAGATGCAAGTGAATGGGGAAGAATAGAAGAAGGCACATACATCTCAAAGATCAAACCTCTCTTTCCAAGAGTAGAGGGATGAATAGGGATTGAATCGATCCTTTCCGATGTTGGCAGAAAAGTGAAAGAAATGCGACATCTGTGTATGGAATTCGAGACAGGTAAAGAAACAGAAAACCCAAATGACGTAGGAGTAACTTTTAAATATATTTCTGCATATTTTTCAGGAAACCATAGGAAAGATAGCTCGAAAGAAGGAAAGAGATACTCCTCAAATAATTTGAGATATAAAAAAGATCCCAATGGACCATTGAATGCATTTAAGACTGTGACCATTCTCGGTGCAAGCGGAGCAATGGCAACTGAAATCATCAAACGGATGCTTACAGAACGACCTTTGGGGCTTTTCGAAAAGATACAGCTCTTTGGACGGCCAAAAGAATCATTTCAAGGAAAAGAAAAGAACTTTTACCACGCCTTTATTGAGAAGTTAAGAGACGGGATGGCAGGAATCTTGCCCATTGTCGATTTTATCGATTCCTATGATGCGGTTGATGGCGAACTTCTTATAATGTGCGTTGGGAAGACAATTTCAAAAGAAAAGGGCATGCTTTTCGACAGGAGTATCTTGAAGCATGAAAACAGATCAATCTTTGAGAACTGTGCCAGATCCATTTACGAAAACTCCTTCAAGTCACCTGATCTTGTAATAGTGGTCAGTAATCCAAACGAACTTTGTACTTCTATTTTTTCCAGGTACTTCAAGAGAGTCGTTGCCATAGGACCTGTAATGGATTCATTAAGGTTACAGAGAGAAATCAGGGAAGAGTTGAACGTACCGGTAGAAATCTCTATAGATGCTCTTGTGGGTGGTGTTCATGAACTCACAGGCATGGTGCCATACAAAAGTATGCTTCGAATAGACGGGAGAAGACCAAATACCCAGTTATTACACAGAATTTTCAATTCTACAATCGAAGCCTTTGATATAAGGAATGTATACGAAAAAGCCTTTGAGATGGTTCAAAATGGAGATGAAGGGGTCTTCGATTTTATAAACACTCATTCCATACTCACTCGCATGGCAGTAAAACCCCTCATCGAATACTACTGTGGGGGGAAGGCTGATTTTCCCATGGGAATTGCAGTAATAAATACCATAAAGGCACTCCAAGATGCTTCTCGTACTCTTATGACTTTGACAAAAAGGACTCTGATAAAGGGAGCCGATGTTTGTATCGGGATTCCGCTCTTTGTAAGTACAAATGGATTAGAAGAGATAGAGTTATGCTCTGTGAAGAACTTCCAAGAAGACCAGGATGATGAGCAGTTAACCAAGTCAGCAGATGCACTCAGACAGCAATATGGCATTCTTCCTTTGAAGAAACAATAAAGTCGGAAATCACACCCACATCCATAGGACTTATATCTAACATTTCGATACCTATCCCTGGCAGGTCCATTCCGTCTTTAAGAAGATCTGGATAGTATCCCCACATAACAGAACCTCTGCATTTTGTTACCCTGTCGATTTCAGGAATTTTAAACTCAAGGTCTATTTCACTTCCAACTGGTAAGGGATTATATGTATTGACAAAAATACCACCTTCACTGATATTCCTGATACCATCTGTGACAACCTCTTTTGTTCCATTCCTTTTCATTGTTACGGTAATCTTGCAATACTTTCTGAAGTATTTTCTTTTTTCTCTTCCCATCATTCCTCCCATTTAATAGTTTAATTTTATTTATGTTTTAATCCTTATCAACTTTAAATGTATGTATACGACTATCTTATCGGTAAAATATATATATTCTTTAGCACCAATAAAAAATTTCGTGATTTTTCGATAATCCCGAGACTTATGGTTCCAATGAAAAACGGTAACCGTTTACGGTTTACAGTTCATAGTGAGCGGTTGATAAAGAAGAAAACAAGAGGTTTGCCTGAATTGAAAATTCATGTTTGTTTGTAACGTGAAGTGAAGATGTTTTTAAAAGAAATTCCAAAGAACAAATTCAACAATTGAAATTGGTATCATTAGAATTTTTAGATGATTATAGAATTAACAGTGAACGGTTACAAAAAATGGATATTCCATATTTTCACACAAACTCTGTAGTTATTATAGTTGCATGAGGGGCTTCATTTTGGAGTTATGGAATAGAAAGCTTTGGACAAGCTTTCAACGGCATAGGGTGCATTGCCCGAACGTACTTGGTAGGTGTATGTGAATGGGTTGTAACTGTTGAGAAGAAGGAATGAGTGTCTATATGATCGCGGAAATGAAGCTCATTCGGGGAACGAGCCCTACACCAATACGGTCTATGAATCCCAATGAAGCCTTGAAGGAGAAGCTTTATAAGGTGGTGAGCACTCAATCTCTCGGCAGTTTTTCAGACAGTGTATTCTCCTTTTATCTGCTATTAAATGACTTAAATAACAGAGTTCCGTTCACTCCTCCAAAACCGAATGAATTTGAAAGGGCATAGTCAGTCTTCCTTTCCCGGGCTTTGTTGGGCACATAATCGAGGTCACACTCCGGATCAGGATTTTCATGATTTATTGTGGGAGGGATCATTGCATGATAAATGGACAAGACAGTAAATATAGCCTCCACTGCACCACTTGCCCCCAAAAGATGACCTATCATTGATTTATTTGAGCTTATGGGTATAGAATAAGCATGCTCTCCGAATACTTTCTTAATAGCCATTGTCTCCATTCGATCATTCGCCTTTGTAGAAGTGCCATGAGCATTTATGTAGTTCACATCAGAAGGAGCAATACCTGCATCATCAAGGGCGCTCTTCATTGACCAAGCTGCACCTTCACCTTCGGGACATGGTGCCATGATATGGAATGCATCCATAGAACAGCCCCGTCCAACTATTTCTGCATAGATGCGGGCACCTCTGGCTTCAGCATGACGTAGTTCCTCTAAAATGAGCATTCCCGCCCCTTCGGCCATTACAAAGCCATCTCTGTCTCGATCAAAAGGTCTGCTTGCTTTTGTGGGCTGATCCTTTCTCCTTGAAAGGGCATTGGCATTACTCAATCCTCCTAAGATAACCGGTGTTATCAATGACTCGGTCCCCCCTGTATATATCACGTCGGCTTCTCCCCGTTGTATTGCTCTGAAAGCATCTCCAATTGAGATTGTTGATGCAGCACATGCATCTGATGACGAACATATGGGACCTTTGGCTTTCAAATGCATAGACACCTGTGCGGATGCCATACTTGGTATACCTGAAGCAATAAGTACAGGAGATATTTTTTTGTTGCCGTGTTCGTTGAGGATCTCAATATTTCTCTCCAAAACAGGCAATCCTCCCCATATGTTCCCAACGTAGGATCCAGTACGATAGGGATTGAGCTCAGACAAGTCGAGTGCTGCATCCTGAAAGGCCATCAGTGCAGCTACTACGGCGTATTGAATAAAGACATCCATTCTCTTTATGGTCTTTGCCTCTAGATAGTCAGAAGGATCGAATCCATTCACCGTTCCCGCAATCTGGGATGGAAATGTAGATGGATCAAAATGAGTGATTCTGGAAACGCCGGATTCTCCGTTAAGCAAACGCTCCCAATTCTTTTTAAGGCCAATGCCTAAAGGAGTAATAACTCCCAAACCCGTGATGACAACTCTGTGTTTCACTTGTATCTCCCTCCACAAAATGATCACTTGAAATTTCTATTTCTATAGAATAGAATAAAATCAATTAACTGAAATATTTCTCCCTGTATGAATGAGCTGGGTTACTCTCAGCGCTGGTTGCTTGCTTCGTTTGCTTCTTACATACAAGAGTACGACCGACATCTGAATACACATACACAGCCTGGAATCTCATTCCACATTCAACCTTTTGAAATTCTTTAGTTCATAAGAAGTAAACGACGCAAGCAGCTGACTCGCGGTGAACTTGGCCGACTGCTCAGGTTGAAATGTTTGGATGTGATTCATCATTAAAAACACCAGTAAAAAGAGGTGCAAATTGAAAGATGATGTGGCAAATAATGGGCTGATTAAGATCCCTATAGATGGATCATTGGATCTTCATACCTTTTCACCGAAGGAGATACCATCATTATTAGAAGAATATTTCAAGGAATGCCTGAGTCATGGAATCTTTCAAGTGAGGATCATCCACGGTAAGGGGAGGGGGGTTCAAAGAAGAAGAGTGAATGCGTTCCTGGAGAAAAACCCTCTCGTTCATTCCTATTGCATAGCACCTCCGGAAGCAGGTGGTTGGGGGGCCACAATAGCTTTCTTACAGGACAAAAAGAAAGCAGAGTAACAATGAAGATACTCTTGCAATATTACAGGGGTCGGTCACAAGTATCCGATACCCTAAAAAATTTCAAAATAAACATTTGTAAGAAAGTCCGTACCACGTACTATGGGCTCAACCCGCAATGCATACTTTATGCCGATCTGCAATCACCTTCCGTTCAATTTATATCTCTTTCTGGATCAGCTTCATCCCGAACTTTAATAGAAATCCCTTTAGAGCAGCAACAATTTTAAGGACTGTATATAAATTCCAATATGTGAAAGTTTAGCACTTTGAAAGCAACATGAATATGTTAAAATAAAAGCATTGGAAAATCAAGCAATAAATGTAGGAGGGATTCGGTGATAAAGAAAGTATTTCTCTCACTCCTTTTTCTTATTATCCTTTTTAAAGCTCTCTATGGAGAAGAGATAGGTACAGTCAGGACAGAAGAGATTGTCATCATATTTGAAGAGCCTTTAAGAACTCCTGCCATACAAATTACAAAAATATACCCTGAAATAAAAGATGAGTTAGAGAAATACATTGGGTGGAAATTCAATTTCAAACCAAAGGTTCTCCTTGTAAAGAACCACGAGAGATTTCAAAGGATGGCCCGTGGTCTTCCCATCGTTGCCTATGCTCTTCCCCACAAAGAGTTGACAGTGATTGATTATTCAATAATAAACACCCATCCCTACACCTTGATGCCCATCCTTCAACATGAATTGTGTCATCTTCTTCTACATCATCACATAGAAGATGGTAACCTTCCCAAATGGCTTGACGAAGGGATTTCTCAATGGGTAAGTGATGGCATAGCAGAGATAATAATGGAGAGAAAACCATCGATCCTAAAAGAGGCTATCCTATCAGGGAACCTCATGAAAATAAATGATTTACAGAAGAGCTTTCCCAATGAAGTGCGATCTCTTTTGCTTGCTTATGAGCAAAGCAAGAGTTTTGTGGAGTTTATGAATAGAGAATTCGGAAGGAATAAGGTTCTTGAAGTGCTGAAGTACCTGAAAGATGGGCATAAAATTGACATGGCCATCTTAAAAAGCTTTTTAATCCCTCTTGATGAGCTTGAAAGAAGATGGAACAAATATATAAGAATGAAGACGACGTGGTTTACATATCTTACGACAAATACATATGAAATCCTCTTTTTTATAGCGGCATTGATTGCCATTTATGGGTTTATCAAACTGATGGTCAAGAAAAGAATGTACAATGATAAAGAGGACATTTACTTGCCAAATTCCTGACACAAATTCCCCGAAATTTTGACACTGGAAGCATTTCTGTCTGAAAGAATATTGGAAAACCCCATCAAAAAGATTCTGGGCAATGTCTCCAACGAACAGATGGATATGTATGGTTTTTCAGAATGCTAAGACACATAATCTTGATGAACAGATTAGAAATAAATCACTTTCTAAAACATACCTTTGATATCAAAACACTGTGAAATTATTTCAACTCAAATGAACTCATTATTACACTGAATCCATTCCTATTTCCACATCTGATTAAACAATTAAATTGGAATTGATTCATGTTTCATTTTCTTTAAAGTCCGTATGACTCCACCTCAGAAGAGGGGAATTCACTTTGTTGGATGGCACTGCAAAAAGCACTCTCTTTTTTCATACAAATCAAGTCAGATAACTCATCGTATAGAGCAATAAACTCCCCAGGAAAGAAAGCCTTTTGTTTTGCGATTCTTGCCCGCAACTTTTGGAAAGTCATGTGTTATTCTTCCGCTCTCCAAAATCAGCCTGAAGAATCCAACTCATTCTCTCCCTTGGATTGTAGAATCGATCGTTGACTGGATTTACACACTTTTTATATATGAACAAAACATCATGAGCCACCGAGAAAAGGATAGAATACTATTTAGTGCTCATCCATAAATGGCTATTTTCCGCAATCTCTGCGTCAGACTCAGACTTTAATCCTCAAAATACCCAATGTATTCCTGCGGTTAAAATCTTCGTCTTCCTTGACCTTGCAAAAAATATCTCATTTCTTGATGGACACTCTTTAAAGTTCACTTGGAGCAAACTGCCAAGAGAGATTTTTAATCAAAGTTTTAGATGTTACAGATTGTAAAGTTTTTCTGCAAAAATTGTCTGCTTTCCCATCTCAATGAGTTCAAATCCACAGATAAAAAATTCAATAATCAGTCCCTTTGCTCTTCATAACCATTGTCTGTCCTCCAACAAGGGTATCGTTTCTTTGGAAGTCAGACAGTGTTCGCTCCCGTTTTTCAGTTGTTTTTTGAATTGGTATATAAAACTAATAAAATTGAATAGATAGAAAAATATAATATGACAATTTACTCTTTCATCCAACTTGTTAATAATACAAATACAACCTTCCTTTGACAAATCAATGATACTCCCAATAATTAATCCTAGGAGAGAATTGAAAGTAGTAGACAGTATACTGCCAGAGTCAGAAACAGTTTCCTGTCATTCATGGCACACTTATTGCTTATGAAGAGACTGACATTCAAGGACTTTGGATACTATATGTCTCAATTTCTACAATATCCCTTCCATGTTTTAAGACCGCTTCACGGCCTCGGGCACCGGCTCGCTTCAAGGCATCAGGATGGCGCAGAAACCAGATGGCCTTTTCCGCCAAC
>JAXHSZ010000273.1:0-5400 GCA_034190725.1 Thermodesulfobacteriota bacterium | reverse complement strand
TGAAAACTGAACAGTCCAAAGTTCTTCTAAATTGTTGAAACTATTAGAATCACAAATTATGTCCCGACATTCCTGCGAAAGCAGGAATCCAGAATATTATCAGTGTCATATGACTTCTGGATGCCGGATCAAGTCTGGCATGACGAGAGAACTTTAGACTCTCAAGTTGAAAAGATCAATTTGAATGATTCCAGAAAGAACAAAACATAAAAGTATAAAAAACATACTCAAGAGACCATAGTAACATATTACGAGAAAATACGATGGAATTTCAAGGGAAAAATCATTCAATAAAACAATAGACTCATTTTTTCAGAAAAAAAAGAAAGGCTTGAAATGAAAATTGGAATTTCGGCCCCTTTCTTATGGAAAGCGGATAACAACTGAATCTTGTGATGGATTTTCAACGAGCTTTTTCCATTGATCATGAAGGATAAGACCGATATATTCCACGGCCCATGCTGGTGTCCCACCGAAAAAAATACACACATAATTCCCATTGTTCGTATAGGCAAGTCCGCCTGGAGGAATTTTCTCAACCGGATTCTCTTCTCCCAGGTCTCTCCCGATTGAGCCGTAAAGCTCGCTACCCCATTGCATGAGGTGTACATTGTACGGCAGGCGCTCTGCAAAGCGTTTTGCAGTGACTGTATCAAAAAGCTCAGCATCCAGCGCAAATGTCCCGAAATCAAGTTCTATGTGATTATGTGCCATCATCCTTCCCCTTTTAGTTTACTCCATACTGCAATACTGATGTGTTATTCATCTGATGGAATTGCTTTTTTTCGCCTCTCCTTCAGGAGGCTTCGATGCTTTTTTTCCTCAAGCCGCCTCTTTCTCGCAGCTCTGGGAATCGATGTCTTTTTTTTGGGCGATATCTCATGAAGGGATTCACGTAACAGCAATGTGAACCGTTCTATGGCAGCTTCCCGATTGGAGGCCTGGCTTCGGGATTTCTGTGAAACAACCCTGAGGACTCCCTCTTTGTTTATTCGAGTTCGCAGATGGTTTTGAATCAATTGTTTCTGATGAGGTGAAAGACTGGGCGAATTGACTACATCAAACCGGAGAGTCACCCGGGTGCTGACCTTGTTCACATTCTGCCCGCCAGGCCCACTGCTTCTGGCGGCTGTAAAACATAGCTCACTCAAAGGGATAGAGACCCGGTCAGTGATCTTGATGAGTGATTGCATCATGCTCATCTCCAGCCGATATTTCAGGCCTGAGTATTCCTCCACAAAAAACTTCTTCATTAATCCTGTCAAAAACATCACATTTCTTCACTGGAATTCAATATCATAATACAGATACTGAGTCAATGAGCGACATCTTCAAAATCAGACCTTTAATCAAGAGGGGGGATGGTCTTTTATTCAATATATTCATCAAGAGGTCTTTCAAACAGTCCGTAAAAACTGTTGCTATAGCATACAGGAATTGACACAATTTGTGAATTTTGATATTCAATATATTCCTGCGGTTAAAATCTTCGTCTTCCTTGAACTTGGAAAGACTATCTCGTTTTCGTTCAGACACTATTTTATTATCAAACGGAATATATATTTTCTCAGAAGAGGGAAATCACATAAGATAAGAACACGAAAGGAGAAGGAGAATGGGCTGGTTTGGAAAACTCACGTTTGGCTCTATGGGATTGTTTTTCGGGGGGCCTCTCGGCGCTATTGCAGGTGCGGCTTTAGGACACTATCTGGTTGACAAAAAAGAAAACAGAACAAATCTTACAACACGTACCAGACAGAGACAAGCTCCCGGACATGCAGAGCAGACCCAGGCCGCTTATTTTATCAGTATGTTTTCGATTTTGGGCAAGTTGGCAAAGATCGACGGTGTTGTAACCAGGGATGAGATTGCAGTTGTTGAAAATTTTATAAAGAACATGCCCATATCGGACAGGGAAAAACTCTTTGCCAAACAAGTTTTCAATGAGGCGAAGGAGTCATCATACTCAATAGAGGATTTTGCGGTTCAGTTCTATCAGATCACCAAAGACCAACCCACAGTACTCCTTTCATTTTGTGACATATTGTTCCAGATTGTGGCGGCGGACGGGACGTTTCATCCCAGTGAAGAAGCTGCCTTGAAGAAGATTCAGGGTGTATTTCACATTGATGACAGGCAGTTCAATAACATGAAAGCAGTCTATTTCAAAGACTTTGATCTGTATTACAAACGCCTGAACTGTACCCCTGAGAGCTCTCCTGAGGAGATCAAATCCAATTATAAGAAGCTTGTGAAAGATTTTCATCCTGACACGATTGTATCAAAAGGTCTTCCGGAGGAGTTTACGCATTTTGCAACGAAGCGCTTTCGGGAAATTCAGGAGGCCTATGAAAAAATCAGGAAGGAGCGAAACTTTTGACAAATCGAATCCTTTCAACGATTTCAACACCTCATCTACTCAAATCGCCACCACACTCATCCCCCTCTTTCAACCAGATGGTCAACTGCCTGATCCAGGGTCCATTTGATGGTGAATTCTTTGACGCTGTCCGTTTCTGATATATTGCCGATAATGTCCAGATTCTTCAGCTCATAAAGAGAAGAAAGGATCATTTGGGGATTCCATAGCATTGTCCGTATAGCGGTATTCTTTTCTATTTCTGTAACATCATACGTTCCTGGTTCGGGGAATTCGCTGTGAAGAACAAACGCAAATGATGGGAAAGGGATGTCTCGAAATGCAAATTCAAGAGACTTGCCCTCTTTTCGTGCTATTTCAGCACCTGTCAGTGCCTCCACAATTGCTGAGGCACAATCTTTCGCAGCAGCCGATTGTGGGAACCGTGCATCAAGGTACTCTCTGATCATTGCCCGTTCAATTGTGCCTTGTCCTATTGCTTTCAGGGAAACATCCATCATAAAATCAGTCATCACTTCTTCCACTTTGCAAAATCGGTAAAAGCACACATCCTGCAACTCTCTGGAATTTGGATAAAATCTTGCGAACTTGAGTAAAGAAAAATCAACCCTTCTGTCATTGAACATTCGAAATGTAATATATCCGGCTCTTCTGGCACGGGTTTGGGTTGAATGAAACGGTAATCTTTCATTCAGAAATTCTGTGACTTCCTTCATTGAACTTGCAAAAGGGATCTCAGGAAGAATATCGATCGCTTCCTTGAGAACGGCTTTTCCAAAGAGTATGGGGCCGCGGTGCGTTCTTTGACTTTTTTTTGAGGGGGCCTCTGTGTCCTTTAATGGAAGAATTGAATCATCAAAAAGTTTCAACTGCTGAGTTTCAACGGAGGAGGAGTCATCTTTATGGGTTTTTCTGCCAGGATGATATGTCCTGATCCAATCGACAAGCTTGAGCAACACAGCGGAATGCAACTTGATTCCACTGTATTTGCAAAGGGTTTCCAAGTCAGAACCGAGAATACCTGAAAGGCTGCCATACTCCTTCAATAGGTTTTTTGCAAGAGGTTGAACGTCTTTTCGTGGAATCGCATAGGTTAAAAGAAGCTCAAGGATCTCTTCATCGGTATGTGAAACTTTGTCTTTGGTCAGGAAATGTTGCTTGAGCCTTTGTCGATGTCCGATCCTTTTCTCATTGTTCATGTCATCCCCTCAGCTCTCTTCCATGAAGACCCCTGTAGGGGCGGTTCACCAAGTACCCCTACAATGGTTTTGCAATCAGCGTCACATCTCAATTACCAGACCAATGGGGCAATGATCCGACCCAAATATCTCGTTGTCGATAAAAGCCTGTCTCACCCCACCATTGTCGATCATGTCTTTTGTTGTAAAAAAGTAATCGATCCTCCATCCAATATTCTTTTCCCTGGCCTTAAACCGGTAACTCCACCATGAATATTTCACAGTGTCAGGAAAAAAATGCCTGAAAGTGTCCACATATCCGCTCTCAATGATGAAATCCAGCCAATCCCTTTCTATCCTCAAAAAACCGGAACGTTTTGAGTTGGGGCCAGGATTTTTGAGGTCGATTTCATTGTGTGCAGTGTTAAAATCTCCGGCAATCACGATACTTCTGCCGTTGTCTTTGTAATGATCAAGATATTGAAAAAATTCTTTGTAAAAGTCAAGTTTGTACGCAAGGCGTTCCTCACTCATCTGCCCATTGGGAAAATACATGTTGAAGAAGAGAAAATCTCCAAAATCCATCTCTATGATGCGTCCTTCATCATCAAACCTGGGAATCCCCATACTGTATTTCACATTTTTGGGCTTTACCCTTGTATAGACAGCAACCCCACTGTATCCTTTTTTTACTTTTGAATAGGAATAGTAGGATTCATACTGCCCAATATCATCCATCTCTTTTGGAAGTTGCGATTCCTGGAGTTTTGTCTCCTGAACTGCAAAGAGATCCGCATCCATCTTTAAAAAGGATTCCAAAAAACCTTTTTGCAAAGCAGCCCTCAACCCGTTCACATTCCAAGAAATAATCTTCATTCTCTTTCCAGCCATTCATAAATCCCTTTCTTAACGCGTCTTTTCGACTCCTCTTTTTGGACACATCTTTTCAACCGGACATTTACTGCAAAAAGGAGAGATGGGTCTGCAAACAACCTGACCGAATGCAACCAGAAGCTCATTGTACTTGCGCCAGTATTTCAACGGGAGTTTCTTCCTCAAAGCCATTTCCGTATCATCAGGGGTCTTTGTCTGCACATACCCGATTCTGTTGCTGATTCTGTGAACATGAGTATCCACACAAATGGCGTATCTCTTGTATGCCTCGACCAGAACGAGGTTCGCCGTCTTTCGCCCTACACCCGGCAGCTTCAGCAGTTCATTGATCGTATCAGGAACCTGGCCGTTATATTCTTCGATGAGAATGCGACAGATCTCCCGCAGTCTTTTTGTCTTTGTGGGGTAGAATCCTACCGGATAAATCAGTTGCATCAACGTTTCTTCATCAAGGGCCAGGATTTCTTGAGGCGTCCTGGCAACTGCAAATAAACGCCTACATGCCTCCCCTGTTACCTCATCTTTGGTCCTCAGGGAAAGAAGTGTAGATACCAAAACTTGAAAAGGTGATGCTCCCCTATTTGAAACGAATGTGACAATGGGGGGATTCCATGTTTCATAATTTTTTTCGAGAAGTTCTACAAATCGGTCGATTTCAAATTTTTGGCGGGCTGTTCTCATTCCCTGTTTTCCAGTATCTTTGCAATGGGCGTACTGTCTCCAGGATTCTTTCCGTAGTGAGCGAATCTCACAATACCCTCCTTGTCTATGAGAAAATCTGCTGGAAGCTGCATCTCCTTGCCCTCGAATTTACCGTGTTTCATCCCTTTGAATATCACCTTCAGTCCTTTGGGGAATCCGGCAATGTAATTGATAAGATTTCCGGGGCTGACACCATACAGGTTGAATATCTTTCCCTCGGGATCACAGGCTATGGTAAAAGGGAAT
>JAXHSZ010000272.1:0-11291 GCA_034190725.1 Thermodesulfobacteriota bacterium | reverse complement strand
GGAGGATTTTCAAAAATCGTCCACCTTTCCAAAGAGAACATCTAAAGCTGTTCGCTTGAGGCATAGAGCGATAAAGGCGCAAAGAGAAATTGATTTTCTTTTTTGTGCCTCTGTGTCTTTGAAACTTTGTGCCATTCTCTCAAAAAAATCAAACTCATATCTTTGTTGAAAATAGAGGGGTATTTCCCCGTTCTTCAAGTGAGACAATACTATGCAGGAAGAGCTTAACCGACTGTTTCAGGAAGCTTCAGAAGAATTAAAGGGTGCTGTGGAAGAAAAACAAGTGGCTGAAATAAAGACCGGTTTTTTGGGAAGAAAAGGGAAGATTACAGCCCTTTTGAGAGGATTGGGTGCAATACCACCTGAACAAAAACCCATTATCGGACGTCTTGCTAATGAGATAAAAGATTCCATTGAGAAAAAGATAAAGGAATCTATTGAGTCCATACAGGAACGAGAAAGAAATGAAAAGCTCGTTCGTGAGAAGCTGGATACAACACTTCCCGGAAGAAGAGTTCCAATCGGTAAAAAGCATCCCACCACTGAGGTTTGCAATGAAATTGTAGAGATATTCCTGGGACTGGGATTCGAGATATCAGAAGGTCCTGAGGTTGAACTGGACTACTATAATTTCGAGGCACTCAACATACCAAAAGACCATCCGGCCAGGGACATGCATGATACTTTTTATGTCTCCGATGAGATACTCTTGAGAACCCATACTTCTCCGGTCCAGATCCGAGTTATGGAAAAGTATCCTCCCCCCATTCAAATTATCGCACCGGGAAAGGTCTTTAGATGTGACTCTGATGTCTCCCATACTCCAATGTTCCACCAGGTTGAGGGACTCATGGTAGGGGGCAATATTACATTCGGTGACCTGAAAGGAATACTCACCATATTTGTACATCAAATGTTCGGAGATGGTACTCAACTCAGATTTCGACCGAGTTTCTTCCCTTTTACAGAACCGAGTGCCGAGGTTGACATTCAATGCGTTATCTGCAGAGGAAAAGGATGTCGCGTCTGTTCCTCTTCAGGTTGGCTGGAAATTCTGGGATCCGGCATGGTGGATCCAGAGGTTTTTAAAATAGTCGGTTATGATGCCGATACAATTGTGGGTTTTGCTTTCGGTATGGGAGTCGAAAGGATTGCCATGTTGAAATACGGAATCAATGACATAAGACTCTTTTTTGAGAATGACATACGATTCCTGGGACAGTTTTAATTGATAATTTTCTATACATTTAGGATATTCAATGAGAGTAAGCTTTAACTGGTTAAGAGAATATGTTGATATAGATATTTCTCCTGATGAGCTGGGTGATGCCCTTACTATGGCCGGCCTCGAAGTGGAGAGCATAATAAAGATAGATCCAGACCTGAATAATGTCGTCATCGGCAGGATCATGTCCATAGAAAATCATCCAAATGCAGATAAGCTTTCTCTCTGCCGAGTGACTACAGGAGGTGACTCATATTCTATCGTATGTGGAGCGGGAAATATAAAGGTCAATGATACGGTTCCCCTCGCCCTGGAAGGAGCTGTGTTCCCCAATGGGATGAAGATTAAGAAGACCAAAATAAGGGGAGAATTTTCAGAGGGGATGATATGTTCCGAACAAGAGTTGCAAATCGGCGAGGATACCCAAGGGATAATGATATTGGATGGTACTCTTGAGTTGGGTGAAGATATTGCTTCTGCCCTGCAACTCAAAGACCATATTTTTGAACTCGATATCACACCAAATCGTCCGGATTGCCTCAGTATTATAGGAGTAGCCAGAGAGATAGCAGCGATTACAGGGAAGACCTTAAAAATGCCTGAAATAGAACTCAGGGAAGAGGATGAAAGGATTGGTGACCTGGCTTCGGTGGAAATAAAGGACCCCGAACTCTGTCCCAGATATGCCGCCAGATTGATAAGGGGCCTTACGGTTGGCACATCCCCATTTTGGCTGCGACAAAGGCTGGAATCTGCTGGAATTCGTCCCATCTCTAACGTGGTTGATGTTACCAATTACGTTCTTATGGAATTTGGCCAACCCCTCCATGCCTTTGACATGGATCTTTTAAGTCAAAGAAAGATAATCGTGAAGCGAGCAAGTGAAGGCGACATCTTTACTTCCTTGGATGGTGAGGAGAGGCCTCTCTTTGATGACACATTGATGATCTGCGACGGAGAAAAAGCGGTAGCCATAGGCGGAGTGATGGGTGGATTAAACTCAGAGGTTTCAGAGGATACGACCTGTGTTCTTATTGAAAGTGCGTATTTCAATCCTTCCAATATTCGAAAAACCTCTAAAAAACTTGGCTTACAAACAGAGGCGTCCTATAGATTTGAGAGGGGAATCGATCTGGAAGGCGTCTTGAGGGCTCTCAATAGATCTGCACAATTAATGGTCAACCTTTGTGGCGGGACATTATTTAAAGGGGCAATAGACCAGTATCCTTCTCCTGTCTCACAGATGAAAATCTCCTTGAGTGTTGTCAGAACCAATAAGATACTGGGAACTTCTCTGACAAAAGACCAAGTCAGTAAATACCTGAAGAGTATCGAACTCGGTGTGCAAGACTCAAACGGGGACAGGATGAGTGTTACAGTACCTTCTGGGAGGATAGATCTTTCCAGAGAGATTGATCTGATCGAAGAAGTGGCCAGATTAAACGGGTATGATAGTATCCCCACCACTACCCCAATGGTAAGAGTGGCCTCAACAAGGAGAAGACCGGTTCAGGTATTGGAGTACAAGGTAAAGGATCTTCTCACATCAATAGGATGTTATGAGGTTGTGAATTACAGCTTTATATCTCCATCTCTGATAGAGTCATTACACTTGGACGATGACCATCCTTATCAGAAATTCATAAAGATAAAAAATCCCCTCAGTGAGGATCAGGCTATAATGAGGACCACTCTGATCCCAGGGCTTCTCAAGACAATAAAGACCAATATTCACAACAGTAATCCGAATTTGAAGCTCTTTGAATTGGGAACCGTGTTTTACGCCAACAGAGAAGATAAACTTCCTCTGGAAAAAAAGATACTAGCTGCCGTCATAACAGGGCTAAGATACGATGAATCATGGAATTATTCAGAAAATGAAGTTGACTTCTATGATATCAAAGGAATTTTAGAAAACCTGTTAAAAGGTGTAGATGTCAGGGAATTCAGCATCTTACCAATCAGAAATATTCCGTATCTGCATCCTGGCAAGTCTTCTTCAATTATGATTGGGCAAACTGAAATCGGCTTTTTAGGTGAGGTTCGTATTGATGTCCTGGAAAGTTATGAAATCTCAAAAGCTGTATACATCTTTGAAATCGACGTTGATTCACTTGCCCGGCATGCTTTTAATAACAAGAAGGTGAAGCCCATCTCGAAGTACCCGGCAACCTACAGGGATATAGCATTGATAGTGGACGAAAACGTCGAATTCAAGGAAATCTACGATACCATAGCAGAACTGAGCAATAAACTTGTTGCAGATATTCATATCTTTGATGTATACAGGGGAGAACCCATCCCCCAGGAGAAAAAGAGCCTTGCCTATCGGATCAAGTACCAGTCTTATGAACGAACCCTAACTGATAAAGAAGTGAATAAGATCCATGAGAAGCTGGTTTCTGACCTGGTCAGGAAAGTTGGGGCAACAATAAGGAAATGAATCAGAGGAGGAAGGTGTCATGGTAAAGGCAGATATTGTTGAATGTGTGTCTGAGAGGATTGGAATACCCAGAAGAGAATCGATAGAGATTGTTGAAATGGTTCTTGAGATTATAAAGGAGAACTTAGAGAAGGGTGAACACGTCAAAATTTCTGGATTCGGCAACTTCTCAGTAAGAGAAAAGAGACCCAGAAGGGGGAGAAATCCACAGACAGGAGAAGAGATAGAAATCACCGCCAGGAGGGTTCTTACATTTAAACCAAGTCAGGTATTGAAGAAGGCGTTGAACAGTTAGATTTGTTCTACGGTTCTCTATCCTTGATTTTCCAAATCCCCTGACCTTTTCGTTGACTTCTTCGGCATTGAGGAATGAAATGAAACACAAGGAAAAGGCTACAGCTCACGTAGACGTACCTATACCAGAAAAACTGTACTATAAGATCGGAGAAGTAAGTGAGATTGCCGGGGTAGAGCCTTACGTATTGAGGTACTGGGAGTCTGAGTTTGACATTGTGAAGCCATCTCGTACAAGATCTAAGCAGAGGCTATACAGAAGAAAGGATCTGGAACTGATTTTAGCAATCAAGAAACTGCTTTACGAGGAACAATTTACCATTGCAGGAGCAAAGAAGAGATTGAAAGAATCAAGCATTAAGAATGACAAGAAATCAAAAAATACCTTCTCAAACGAAGAATTCAACACCCTATTACAAGACGTGAAGGAAGGCCTGGAGACAATAAAAGGAATACTGGAGTAATATCTGTAAGTTTTCGGGACGTGGCGCAGCTTGGTAGCGCACCTGAATGGGGTTCAGGGGGTCGCTGGTTCAAATCCAGTCGTCCCGACCATTAAAATACGTAGTTGTTGTTAGAAACTTGAGATTTTCGAAATGTGACAGTTTTGTGACAGTCACCATCGGAAGGGGCGGTCAATCCATTTAAAAGGTTGGCCGCTTTCTTTTTGTGTTCTTGACTGAGATGAACATATAGGAGAGTTCTTGTCATGGTCTTGTGGACGATGATTATGGATTGGTTTCTTGATTGTCTCGCAATTCAGCAAGAAATTGAGAGAGGGTGAGTATCCTTAATGTACCATAAGACTTAAGGTTAAGCAGGTGTTTGTCACCGGAAACAATTATGTCAGCCCTTCCTTCTTCAGCACATCGGATAAACTTGTCATCAGAAGGGTCGTCTTTGATAATCACTTGGCCGTCATTGACAGTTGTTACGTCAAAATAAGGTAATATTTCGTGATAAATTAAAAAATCGATCTCCTCTTCTGTGAGCTTGAACTTCGGATAAGCCAACACTTTCATATACTCATCAATGATTTCTTCAGAAATCAAGGGTTGAATGCTCCCAGTCTTCCACAAGACCACGAGCTCACCTGGCGCGCCGCCAAACAGGAGGCCTGATACAATTACATTTGTGTCAATAACGACACGCTTTACTTTGATCTTGCCCATTTTATCGCTTCAGATACACAATTCTGATTCAGACCGAGTTTTTTCACTTTGCCTCTGATTTCCTCTAGATCAGTATTGTAAAATCTCAATGGTTTCAGCATAATCACATTGTCTTTTAGTTCGATATCAAAATATTTTACATCCGGGATCTGATCAATGATCTTTTTAGGGATGGTAATCTGGTTCTTGGTCGTCATCTTTGATAGCATCGCCTTACCTCCTTACTTTGTAAATATAAGGATATAGTATTTTATTGTTGGAGGAAAGTCAATAGAAATACATTTTTAAACCGTGGCTTATCCTTTACAGATTCGTATACGCCCTCCGACAACGTTACGAAATAAAGCTGGATTCCAGCTTTCCGATATGATGAGGTCTGTTTATGGATTCTTTTTATCTCATAGAGCCATAATTTTACAGAAAATCAGAATGATTTTACAAGATCTATCGGAAAATGAGGATTGACGCATGAACGCTGGTACAATGGAGCTGCCTGAAAAGGTTTTTTCAACCATGCGCTTTGATCCTGGTCAGTTTGCGGCTGAGATGCGGCTAGCGGCAGCTGTCTTTTAGCATGAACAGGGCAAAGTTACCCAGGAATTAGCAGCCCGAATTGCTGGCCTGAGTCGTACTGACTTCCTTCTCGCATGGGCGCGTATGGGAAAAGATTCCTTTCAAGTGGATTTTGGGGACGCAGACAGAGATTTGACTCGTGGATAATCCGGCTGTTATTGACACCCTATCCTGTTCATCCACTCCTGGACCACCTTTATTGTCCCATACACATTTCATACTTCCAAACTTAATTTTCTCAAATTTTCTCAATTTTTATTAACAATTATTAATATAGGATTTCCTCTAAATCTTCTGATTATTCGCACATGGGCGTTTTTACCTCCTTTGGACTTCTGCGATTCATTCAAAGATCGACTTACCCAGCCGCAACAACGGCTATAGTAGGTGATCAATATGTCAGGCGGTGTGGGATGAGGAAGGCTGTGATGTACTTCCTGTCCTGATTCGACAAAAGACTTTACAAATCATTGTGGTGGTAAGAAAGATATTACTTCACCCAATTATCAATATTGAGATTTGGAACTCGACTGAATTCTTCTTCGTTATTCGTGACCAAAATGCAGTCTGTGGAGAGGGCATGGGCGGCGATTAACATGTCAAGAGAACCAATGGGAGAGCCTTGTTTTTCTAAAAAGGCGCGAATACTGCCATATGGTTTTGCGGCTTCATCGCCATATGGCAATATTTCTATTGGAGCCAAAAACTGGGTTAAAGCGAGTTGATTCTGTCCTGGTTTTGAGCTTTTTACGACGCCATATTCAATTTCGCTCAAGGTTATTGATGAGATACCGATTTGAGAAATTTGGGTTTGCCTAAACTTTTCGATTACATCCTTAGGTTTCTTTCTGATAATGTAGATGCATATGTTTGTATCGAGCATATATTTTATCATATTGTTTCCCGTGAATCCTGTGGCGGTTGATTTCTGGTTTCCATATAGTCATCGGTGAATTGGTCAAGGCTGTTTGCAAAGGATGCCCAAGGATCGTCTTTAGGAATAAGAATGACTATATTCCCGATTTTATTAATAAAGACATCATTTCCCGAAAACCGGAATTCCTTAGGCAACCTTACGGCTTGGCTTCGACCGTTTATAAATATTTTAGCGGTTTGCATATTAAAAATCCTCCTGAGATTTAATGATATATATTAGAGTATATATCAAGTGGGATGGCTTGTCAAGCTTGTTCAAACCGAAAACAAAAGTCCAATCTTCGTCTTTCAGACTAAAATTAAAAGAGCTACAGGTGAAGATTCCGCTATTCTTTGCTATGAAAAGTGGAAACTAAAAATCGGATTAAATGGAAACTCAATTTCGGATTAGGTGGAAACTAATAATTGGATTGAGTGGAAACTTGCATCGGAATACGTATAATAAAAGGTAAGTTATGTGAAAAACACTCCAAAATCACACTCTTTGCTTCCCCTGAACTATCTGAGATTTTGGCTACTGGGAAAGAACGCCAACGGATTAAGGTGCGTATTTTGTCGTGCTTTTGGGTGGTAAGGGGTCTTGACATAAGCATGTCTGACTTATCATGGCGATTGAACTTTTCATTAGCAGGGATCAGTCTGTAAAACACAATGAAAAAATTGCAAAAGATAACGGGTGCAAACTTATTGACGATGTCCTTTCGTTTTTACAACCAAGAAAAAAGTAGCATATTTTCCCATATTGGCATCACGTGATTTTCGTGCTATACATAATTTACGTGTAACGTACAACTTCATGGAGGATAGAGGATGAAACAGAATATTACTCTGAGCATTGATAAGGATTTAATCAGAAAAAGCAAGATCATTGCTGCCCAAAGAGAAACATCCGTAAGTAAACTGCTCTGTGAAGAACTTGAAAAATTAATACAACATACCGAGCAATATGAATTTGCAAAAAAAGAGCGTTGGCCAACCTGAAAGCAGGATTTCATTTCGGTGGCAAAATTATTGCTTCAAGAGAAGAACTTCATGAAAGATAATATCTTTGTGGATACAAATATATTGATTTATGCCCACGACATGGACGCGGGATTAAAACATAATGTGGCTGTTTCCATTATAGAAAAATATGGGAAGAGGAAACAGGGGTCATTAGCACTCAGGTTATGCAAGAATTCTATGCCAATGTCACCAGAAAGATACCAAATCCCATCACTCATGCTCAAGCAAGGGGTATAATAATCAACTATTTCTCCTGGCATATTGAATCTATTGAACCACACACTATACTGTCGGCTTCAGAAATCGAAGAAAGACACCTCCTCACATTCTGGGACTCTCTCATTATAGCGGCAGCCCGTCAGGGAAAAGCTGAGAAAATTCTCACCGAAGACCTTAACCCAGGTCAAATTATCGAAGGTATTCTTATTGAAAATCCTTTTCTGGCGGGGCATAAAGGAATGAGCGAAATACATTTAGTCAATAAATATAAATATGCTTGAGATAGAAATGCGGCGTCCAAAAAGCTGAGGGGAGAGAGGGACGTCCGGTCCGTAAATAAGTTAATAACTCAATCAATCAACAGAGAGTTGTTCTCCTTCACTATCTTCTCACCCCTCAATGTCTCTATAATTCTGTCCAAATCATCTAAGGAATAAAAGTCGATCTCTATCTTTCCCCTTCCTGTCTTTCTTTTGACTATCCTTACTTGTGTACCAAATTGTTGTACAAGCTGATCCCTTATTGATTTGAGATGTATATTGTCTTCTTCTTTTACAGGCTCTTTTTTCTTGGGATGCTTTAATTGTCTGACAAGGGTTTCCGTCTGTCTCACGGAAAGCCCCTTCTTTATGACTTGTTTGTAAGCATGTGTCTGTTTTGCTCTCTGTTCTAAACTGAGGAGCGCCCTTGCGTGCCCCATTGTAATTGAGTTCTCAGAAAGCCCCTTCTTTATGTCTGAAGGAAGTTTCAATAATCGGAGATAGTTGGTAATGGTTGATCGGTCCTTGCCCACTCTTTTACCGATATCCTCCTGGGTCAGGTGAAACTCATCCAAAAGTCTGTCATACGCCTCGGCTTCTTCCAATGAGCTCAAATTCTCTCTCTGAATGTTCTCGATAAGGGAGAGTTCCAGGGCTTCCGTATCGGAGACCTGCTTTATGATTGCCGGGACCTGAGTCATACCGGCTCTCTTTGCTGCAAGCAATCTTCTTTCTCCTGCTATCAATTCGAAAGAATCTCCTTGTTCCCTGACAAGTAAGGGCTGGATGATTCCCTTTTCCCTTATGGAATTCGCAAGCTCCAGTATCTTATCTTCATCAAATATTTTTCGCGGCTGAAACTTGCCTGGTTGAATATCTTCTATATTGCAATAAATATATTCATCGTTGCCGTCAGCATATCGGTCTATATCCGGGATGAGGGCGCTCAGACCTTTGCCTAACACGTTTCTTTCGGTCACTTTTTCTTCCTTCCGTTCTTCATTATCTCTTCCGCCAGGTGAAGGTAGCTCTTTGCTCCTTTGCAATTGATGTCATAAAGCAAAACCGGTTTACCAAAGCTGGGTGATTCACCCAGCTTCACATTTCTGGGTATGACTGATTCAAAGACCAGATGCTTGAAATGTCTTTTCACCTCATTCATGACCTGCTTGGAAAGATTATTCCTGCTGTCAAACATGGTCAACAGAAAGCCTTCAATGTAGAGATTCGGATTCAAGCCCCTACGAACAAGTCGTATGGTCCTTAAAAGTCTGCTGAGGCCTTCCAGTGCGTAATATTCACATTGAACAGGAATCAAGATTGAATCGGAAGCTGCAAATGAGTTGAGGGTTAAAAGACCCAGAGACGGCGGGCAATCGATAAGGATATAATCGTATCGATCCACGATCTTTTTAAGACTGAGAGAGAGTCTTAACTCTCTTTTGGGAAGTTCAACCAATTCGACCTCGGCCCCAATAAGATCGAAGTTTGAGGGGAGTATATCCAGGAAAGGAAGTTCAGTATCTTTTATTACATCTAACACCTCCTTCTCGTCCAGTAGAACATGGTAGATGTTTTCCTGGACTTGATCCCTGTTGAGACCTACACCGCTACAAGCGTTCCCCTGGGGATCTGTGTCTATGAGAAGCGTACGCTTTTCAGCTACGGCAAGGGAGGCAGCCAGATTGACGGCGGTAGTGGTTTTCCCCACCCCTCCTTTTTGATTGGCTATACAGATAATCTTTCTCATTATTCAAAGGTGAAACGCGGTTGATTTGCCGTAATATATCATAAAAAAATTCATTTTGAAAATAAAAATATGATGTTTCACGTGGAACATTGTCACTCCTTTATGAAGGAAAATATGTTTTTTATGCTTTGCAAAACAAGAAGTTACAATATTGGATGAACACACATGATATTCATCTAAGTTGATTTTTACTGAATACAATAATGGACCTCTTCTCCTTTACATATGGCAAGTAAAACTCATTTACATCATCAACCTGCAATTTCAGGTTTTCTATTTTCTCTTTATTTTCGAGAATTTCTTCCCGTACATCCCTTCCCCTCATGGCAATAATACGCCCCCTTCTTTTCACATAAGGTTCTGCCACCTCCAGAAAGTTTTTCAGGTCTGAAAAGGCCCTTGAGATGACCACATCAAAGGGTAAGTCTATCCTTTTGTATAGCTCATGGTCTTCAGCTCTTCCATGAATCGCAACAATCTTATCTAACTTCAGGACTCTTATGATATGCTTTTGGAAGTTCACCTTCTTGAGAGTAGACTCCAAAAGTGTAACTCGAATTGTTGGATTTACAATCTTCAAAGGTATACCCGGGAACCCCCCTCCTGAGCCGATGTCCAGTATTGATGCATATGAAGGGATGTATCTCGAGGGTGATATTGAATCTATAAAATGTTTTACGACAATACCCAGATCATCATGTATCCTTGTAATATTTATCTTGGAATTCCATTTCCTGAGTTCCTGCATGTATTTTTCGAACATACCGACAATATCGTTTGGCAGAGAGATATGAATCTCTCTTGCTCCATTTAAAAGGATTTCACTGAAAAGCTTTTCATGAGATTTTACATTTTTATCAATAGGACTCACTTTCAACAATCCTATCTAGTGTCCGTCCATAAATGGCTATTTTCCGCAATCTCTGCGCCTGCCTGTGCGTGATCGCACGCTGACAGGTCAGACTCAGATGTAAGGGCACGTAGCAACGTGCCCCTACATATCCAATGTATTCCTGCGGTTAAAATCTTCGTCTTCCTTGACCTTGCAAAGAAAGATCTCATTTCTTAATGGATATGATCTGTTTATGACACTTAAATGAGAACTTTCAACAAACACTGCAAAGAGTATAGATCAATGGAAATGGAGTTGCAAGGTGAAATCAGTTTATTGGCGAGGATAATTGACCGGACTGTATTTTGCCTTATTGGCTACACAGCATTAGAGAGGATTTTTTCAGGTATGAGCGGTTTGTATCTTTAAAAATAAGATATTTACAAAATATATTAAACATGAATAAAACAATTTGCGTCCGAAGGTTTCATTCATGAATTGTTCCCTTTTATACTAAATCCCTCCTCAGGGAAGTATTTTTTCATCAACTCCTCAACGGTCATTGACAATTCATCTTCTGAG
>JAXHSZ010000271.1:0-2309 GCA_034190725.1 Thermodesulfobacteriota bacterium | reverse complement strand
GGTACCCCTCGTTCTGTTGATGAACAGGTGTTTGGAGATGGTGCCGCTGCCCTTCTCTTGGGAGATTCAGATATTATTGCGAGCATAGAGGATATGTACTCCATCTCAGACGATATCACAGATGTCTGGAGAACAGATCACGATACCTTTGTTCGATCCTGGGAGGATCGGTGGGTGTTGATCAACGGCTATACAAAGAATATGAAGGAAGCTGTTTCGAGTATCATGAAGAGGCAAGGATTGGAGCCAAAGGATTTTGCTAAAGTGGTCTTTTATAGCCCGGATGCCAGAAGTCATGTTGGTTTGGCTAAGAGCCTTGGTTTTGATCCTAAGACGCAGTTGCAGGATCCTCTGATCACCACTGTCGGAAACGCAGGCACAGCCCAACCTCTGATACTCCTTATTTCAGCCCTCCAAGAAGCTGAAGCCGGAGATAGAATCCTCCTTGCAAGTTACGGGGATGGGAGCGATGCTTTCATATTCAGGGTAACTGATGCCATAGAAAAGGTGAAAAATAAGCAGGGCGTAAAAGGCTCTATCGAATCAAAGATGATGCTGTCTTCATATGAAAGGTATCTCGCCTATCGCGGATTGGTTTCTCTACCGGAAGAGTTCATAAAGCTGTTCCCTTCGGCATCGGTAATGTGGAGGACGAAAAACTGGGCCTTGAGTTTCCATGGCGGTAAATGTAAACAGTGCGGTTTGGTCTCTTTCCCCATTCAGAGGGTATGCTTCAGTTGCAGGACTCGAGATGAGTTTGAGGAGGTGAGACTCTCTGACAAGAAGGGGAAGGTATTTACCTATTCTCTTGATAACCTCGCCGGCGGTGTGGATCCTCCAACAGTTCAAACCATTGTGGAATCAGAGGAGGGCGGTGCACGGATCTACTGCTTAATGACCGATTGTAACCCAAAAGAGGTTAAAGTGGAGATGCCCGTGGAAATGACTTTCAGAAAATTTCACAAGGAAGGCGGTTTTCACAACTACTTCTGGAAGTGCAGACCGGTAAGATAAGGAGGAGATGGGATGGAAAGTATTAAAGATAAAGTCGCCATCGTCGGCATGGGGTGCTGCAAGTTTGGTGAGAACTGGAGTAAGGGCCCTGAAGATATGATAATAGAAGCCGCGTATGAGGCGTATGATGATGCAGGTATAGATCCAAAGGATATACAGGCTGCGTGGCTTGGTACAGTCAGCGCCCATTGGATTGGAATGGGGGGGCTTGCTCTGGCTGAACCCCTGAAACTTCAGGGAATACCCATAACAAGGGTGGAAAACTGGTGCGCCACCGGGCATGAAGCTTTGAGAAATGCATCTTTTGCAGTGGCATGTGGCATGTATGATATCGCTATTGCCGTGGGTTATGAGAAACTCAAGGACACTGGTTTTCCAGGATTGGGAGTAGGACGAGGAATGCATCCCGTGATGGAGATGCGAAGGACCGCACCCAGCAGCTTCGCTTTTATTGCCACAAGGTATTTCCACACCTACGGTCTGAGTCCTGAAGAAGGCAAGGAAACTATCGCGAAAATCGCTGTGAAAAATCATAAAAATGGAAGTATGCATCCCAAAGCCCATTTTCAAAAAGAGATCACACTTGAACAGGCTTTAAAGGCACCCATTATCGCATGGCCCCTTGGATTGTTTGATTGCTGTGGTAACAGCGACGGGGCTGCTGTGGCAATCATCACTCGGGCTGATATGGCGAAAGAGTTTCGAGACGATCCTGTCTATATCAAAGGAATCGGGGTCTCACAGAACAGCATGATGCCCCACTTCCAACCAGGATTCGATTGGACAGGATTTGATGTAACCAAGAATGCAGCGAAGCAGGCATATGATCAAGCAGGCATTGAAAATCCACGCCAGGATATTAATCTGGCAGTGGTCCATGACTGCTTTACGATCACGGAGCTTATTATCTATGAAGATCTGGGATTCAGCCAGAAAGGGAAGGCGAAAGAGGATGTTGATTCAGGTGCCTTTGCCCTTGACGGAGAACTGCCAGTGAACACCGATGGTGGATTGAAGTGTTTCGGGCATCCTGTGGGAGCCAGCGGATTGAGGATGAGTTATGAGATATATAAACAATTACAGGGGAAAGGAGACAAACGTCAGGTGAAAAACGCTGAAAGAGGATTGGCCCATACACTCGGTGGTCATCCTTCCGTCTCTTGTGTAATGGTGTATGGTAATAGCCTCGGCTAGAAGAGACCCCATTTGAGGAGGAGAAAATATGGATTTTGAGTTAAGCGAGGAGCAAAGGATTTTTAGGGAAGCGATAAAGAGTTTCGCTGAAAACGAGATAG
>JAXHSZ010000270.1:0-3396 GCA_034190725.1 Thermodesulfobacteriota bacterium | reverse complement strand
GAAAAGGACAGGCATTCTCCATCATGGGAGAGGCAGGAGTGGGCAAGTCCAGGCTCTTATACGAATTCAGAAAAACCATAACCAACCAGGACATAACCTTCTTGGAAGGCAAATGTCTCTCATACAGTGGAGGAGTCGCCTATCATCCCATCATAGACATACTCAAGTCCAACTTCTACATCATGGAAGGAGACAGAGACCACAAAGTCAGAGAAAAGGTAACAAAGGGACTCACGATCTTTGACCTTGACGAAGCCGCAACCTTACCTTACATATTAGAGCTCTTATCAGTCAAAGACAGTGGTATAGACAAGATACCCATGAGCCCTGAATCAAGACAGGACAGGATCATACAGGCATTGAACAACATCATACTCAAGGGATCAGAGATACGACCATTGATCATGGCCTTTGAAGACCTTCACTGGATAGACAAAACCTCGGAAAAGACCATCAACTATCTCTTAGAGAGCATATCAGGATCGAGAATCCTCCTCATATCCAGTTACAGACCGGAGTTCATCCCCACCTGGAGCGGCAGATCATATCACAACCAGGTGACCCTCAACCGCCTCTCCAACCGTGAGAGTCTTGCAATGGTGACCTATCTCCTTGGCACGGAGGACATAGAAAAAGACCTTGAAGACCTCATCCTTGAAAAGACCGAAGGCATCCCTTTCTTCATAGAAGAGTTCATCAAGTCACTCAAAGACATGGGCATCATCGAGAAGACAGGAAACACCTTTCATCTCACCAAAGACAAACAAGATCTCACCATACCCAGTACCATACGTGATGTGATCATGGCCAGAGTTGATTCTTTGCCTGATCCTGCTAAGTCATTACTTCAGACAGGCTCAGTCATTGAGAGGGAGTTCAGTTACGAGCTGATAAAAAAAGTGACAAACATATCACAAGATGAATTGCTCTCCCGACTCTCTGTCCTCAAAGACTCGGAGCTTCTCTATGAGCGGGGGATCTATCCTCAGACAATCTACATCTTCAGGCATGCCCTGACCCGTGAGGTGGTCTATGATTCGATTCTCACTGACAAAAAGAAAAAGCTCCATTTGAAGATAGCCGATTCCATTGAAGAAGTATACAAAGGCAACCTTGATGAGTATTATGAGGCATTGGCAGGTCATTACATTGATGGTGAGAGCTATGAGAAAGGGGCTGAGTACTGCAAGTTGGCAGGAAGCAAGGCTGAAGATGCAGGCTCTCTTATAGATGCCATCGCCCTAGGTGAGAAAAGGGTGACCTGCCTTGAAAAACTCCCCCAGACAGAGGATTTGGACAAGAAGATAATCGATGCCCGGACGTCTCTGGGGCTTTATTACTCCCAGATGAATTTCCAAATTGCAGCGAAAGAGGCTGTCAGCCCAATTATCGATTTGGCGATACATCGTAACTATCAGAGGAGGGTTTCTCAGATATATGGCATATTAGGGTTCTATAGTTTTATGGTCGAGGAGGATTTCCCCACGGTCTTCAAATATCTGGAGGATGCATTACAGATCGCCGAGGACCTGAATGATATGCTTTCTCTGTATATGGCAATGTTCTGGCTAGGTATTGCTCTTGCTTATGCTGGTGAATTTGAAAGGTCTCTATATTATTGGGAAAAGGTATTGGAGATTAATATTTCAGCGAATTCCCTTTGGGGTATATCACTGAACTGCAGTTGTATAAGTTTTGGTATTTACAGCCCCCAGGGCAAGGTTGATCTGGCGTATCAGGCCAGTGAGTATGCCATGCGAATCACCGAAGAAAGTGGTGATATCTACTCAAGGGGCGTAGCGCATACTTCTCGTGGTATCTCTTTCTATCACAAAAGACTTTTCGACGATGCAAAAGAACATCTCCTAAAGGGAGCCTATTTCTGTGAAAGCATCAATGAGCCTGTTTGGAACGCTCTTGCAAATCTATTCCTGGCAGACACCTATTTTGATGCAGAAGAATATGAAAAATCCAAGGAATCTTATGAAAAGGCTATTTCAATCTGGGAACATAGTAGACTGTGGCCCTCGTTTAATAACTTAAGTAGAATAGGATTTGCACGGGCCAAGGTGATGAACAATCAAAAGGACATGAATCTTAATGAGTTATTTAAGTGTTTTGAGAACAGCAAATCTAAAATAATTGAAGGGCAGATGTTGAGATATATCGGAGAGATACTCCTCAATATCGATAATCAACACATGAATGAGGCAGAGGACTGGATCAAGCGGGCCATTGAAGCCAACGAACGGAACAACACCAGGTTTCATCTGGGAATGAGCTATGCCCTTTATGCTGATTTCTTCAAACGAAAAGGTGAACTCCCTGAAGCAAGACAGAAACTCAACAAAGCAATAGAGATATTAAGAGAATGTGGAGCAGATGGGTGGGTGGACAAGGCTGAGGAGGAGCTGGGGAGAATTCAGCAAAAAGTTCTTATCTATAGTGTCCATCCGGCAATGAGATATCCGCTTAAATGATATGCCTTGCTCCCTTGGCTCTATCTCTTGACAACTGTTCCTGATACGCATATAATAGGAACATACTTCTTAAGGAGAATGACATGCCCAAAACACGCTTGAATATCAGTCTCGACGACGATCTTGCCAATTTCATTAAGGTATACGCTAAGGAGAACCGGACAACAGTCGCTGATGTTGTAACGCAATTCCTTCTTTCTCTCAAACGCCATGCAGAAGGGGATAACATGGAAATCATTCTCTCCAACCCGGACTTTCACAAAGCGCTGATCGATGTAAAGACCCGACTGTGTGATGGAACCGCTACTTGGCATACCTTTGAGGAAGTCTTTGGTGAGTGATGGAAGTAAAATTTGAACAGGCATTCTTGAAAGCGGTAAAAAAGCATAGTAGTATCAAGAAACAGATAGAACAGAAAGTTCGTCAGATTATAGAGCACCCAATTGAGCTGGGTGAGCCTCTAAAAGGCAATTTCCGGGGATTTTATTCCTGCCCGGTTAAACGCAATTTTATCATTATCTATCTTTATTGTGAAGCATGTCGTAAAAAGGGGGACAATGAATTTGTTACCTGCTCCGACTGTTCAAATACATCTGATGATACAGTCAAATTTGTACTTCTGGGACCTCATGATAAAGCCTATGGCACAAAATAATCCTCTCATTCCTTCCCTTTCTTGACATTATCTCTAAATTATGAGAAAAAAACACAATTAACTGTTCAAAAGAAATGATTCACTGCTATCAATCCCTATCCAGTGTTCATACAAAGCGGGGCTTTTTTATTGGATTTTAGACACTGATTATGGCACTGAAATCCCTATCGAAAACATGAGGCCATCATGAAATGCCCAAAGTGTCAGTTTGAAAATCCGAATGGTATGAAATTTTGTGGCGAATGTGGTTATGACTTGAGG
>JAXHSZ010000027.1:0-19696 GCA_034190725.1 Thermodesulfobacteriota bacterium | reverse complement strand
AGGGTCGAGTTTCTCTGAGAGAGGGGTGAATCCCTCCATGTCGCAGAACATGACTGTGACCTGTTTTCTCTCTCCTTCAATCTTTCCCCTTTGGGCAAGGATTTTGTCGGTGAGGCCGTTGGGAAGGTATCTTTGTATCTTTTCCAGCTTTTCATCAAAGGAGAGGTCTTGGGGAGGTTGAGAAGGAGACTCTGCAGAAGGAGCTAAACTATGGCCGCACTGATCACAGAAATAATCCTCCAGAAGATTCTCAGCGCCACACTGAGGGCATATCAAAGAAAACTTGTCACCGCATCTGCGACAAAACTTGGCATTTTCTTTATTTTCTGTTTGGCATTTTGGGCATTTCATCATATCCTCACAACTTTCGATAGAGATTTCACATTGTGTACCGCCAGTCCATCTCTTTTCTCCTTGACAATCATTTCATATATAGTATCATATGAGATATCATGTTAGTGGTTATGAATACTAATATTGTCATTTCCGGTCTTTACTCAAAAAACGGCGCTTCATATTATCTGTTAAAAGCAGCTATTTCAGACCATTTACCCTATGCAATCTCTCCTTTGGTTGCATTTGAATATGAAGGAATGATCCATCAGAAGATCGATGAAGGTTTCTTGAGAATATCAAAAAACGATTGTGAGAAAATCCTGGATGCCCTTTTTGCTTATGCAACAGTGATCTGGAAACCACTTCAGATAAGGCCGGTTCTGGTCGATCCATCTGAGGACAAAATCTTAGAATGTGCAATTTCCGGAGGATGTACGCACATTGTTACGTTCAACACAAAACATTTTCCAGCGAATGTCACTTCTCCCTACGGAATTGAAGTAATGACACCTGGTGATTTCTTAGAAGTTTGGAGGCACAAAACATGAAAGCCGTATACGCTCTGCGTCTTCCCGAGGAACTCAGAAGAAAAGTAGAGGAAGAAGCAAAGCAGAGCAAGATGTCAATCAACCAGTATATCCTATACACACTGACGAAGGACATATCTGCTAGGGAAGCAGAAAGGACACTCAAGGAGCGGATCAAACGAGCTCCGTCTCGTGAAGAAGTGTTGAGACTATTGGAATCGATAGTTCCAGACATCCCTCCTCTTCCTGAAGATGCTGTTCTCTCCGAAAGCAACATCCCGCACAAAACCTAAACAGATTCTGTGATTTCATCAGGTCCTCGTAATTTTCGATACGGATTACACGGGTTGCATTCCCTCAATTAGCGGCCAAAAAGGCAATACTGTTGAATTAAAGGAAGTATTTTTGGTTCACGACTCCAATTTTCAGAAATTCCTCCCCCTTGATGGGGGAGGATAGGGGGGGTGAAAAACGGCTGAATAGTACAAGTTTTCTGTCTTTTGATCACAAAACCAGTTTCCCCCTCCCTCAATCCCTCCCACCAGGGGAGGGAAGACTTCTTTCCCAGTAAGTCTATTCTCTTAATTCAACAGCATTGGGCCAAAAAGGTTACTGCACATAAAAAAGCCCCGACCGGATGGACCTCTCCACTCGACCGAGGCTTATGGAATTCTTCTGCAACATTCTTCCCCATAGCCATCTCCATTAGTACAGGGATTGAAGGATGTGAAGTAGCCATTCACAGTTTACAGTTAACCGTTCATTAAAACAAGGGGAAAAAGGAGATTATGGGTGCTTCTTTTGAAGATTGAGAAGCCTTGAACAATTTAAAAGAATTTATTTAGTGTCCGAACGAAAATTGTCTTTTTCGCCAATCTCTGCGTCAGACAAAAATCTTAATCCCCAAAATATTCAATATATTCCTGCGGTTAAAATGTTGATCTTCCTTGACCTTGACGAAAAATACTAGTTTTCGTTCAGACACTATTTAAGAATTGGAATCGATATCAAACATGCTTACATTGTTATCAAATTCATTTCATTGAAAAAACCGTGAACCGTAAACTTGTAACCATGAACGTATACGATGTGAATTATCCCTTAGTGTGATGTGTAAACGTTCTGTGTACGATCTTGGCAATGTACATTAAGGCCATTTGACCTGTTCTGTTAGCCAGAGGTTCACCGCCTGCAGGACACTACTTGTGTGCAGCAGGCCTGAGATCGGGCAGTTCACGCCAGTCCGATATGGGGATTATCTTTTCATCCTTGATCTCGGCAATATAAGCTTTGCCGGGCGCATGTTTTTTTGGGTTGAAGGAATAATATGTGAGTCCCATAGGTGCAAAGTCCTGCAGTTTCTCCATCTGTCTCTTCACTTCATTGCCATCCAGTTTATCCCACCCCACTTCATCAACAGCCTCTGATATCACCTTTTGGAGCGTCAGCACATTTGCCCATGCAAGTTGATAGACCAGTGTTCTTTCCGTTGGTTTTCTCTTTTTTTCCGTAAACCATTTCGTCAAGATTTTAATTCCGGGGTCATCGACATCATCCCAGCTCTTAAAGGTGTAAATCAGTGTGGTTCCATTGAGAAGTTCGCCTGCAAGCATAATGGAAGACCAGTCCAAGGTTGTATTGCCACCAAGTTTTATGTTGTATTTTATACTCTGAGCACTTTTTACAATGGCCGCAGATCCTTCAACGGCTACATTCGTATAGACCCAGTCCGGTTTTCTCATCTTGATTCGTATGAGTTGAGTTGTTACATCCAGATCCCTGATGCTGAAGAGCACTTTGTCAATGAGATCGATGTTTTTTTTCTTGGCATACTCAAATACCTCAGGGGTCAGTATGGCCCTGCCAAAGGTCGTATCCCAGGTGAGGATCGATATCTTCGGTTTTCGCCCCATCTTGTCGTAATCCCAGTTTTCCACCACCCAGTCTATAAAACCTCCGAACATATCCTGGTAGAGAGGATAGAGACCAAACGTATTTGCAATGGGATAAATAGAACTCCCCCCTGGTACACTCATGGCCATGAATTTGTCCTCGACTATCCTTTCCCGCAGGGCCTCTCCCTGGGCGGACACTGAGATGAACAGAGTGAGTGGCTTGGGTTTCATCTCCCTGAATTCCATGTAATGGGAGATGGCTACATTGACTCTGCCTCCGCAATCCCTTATGACCGGCTTTAAAGGCACTCCTTTTATGCCTCCCTTTTGATTGACATATTCAGCAGCATCGGAAAACCCGGAAAAAGCAGGGGCGGTAATAGCCGCATAAGGACCGCTGAGATCAATGATGCAAGGAATTAAGATAGCTTTTGGCTTTTTTGCCCACGCATCCCCTGGACTATAACCAGAGATAACCAACAAAAAAGAAACCACAAATAAAAAAAGATATACTCTCTTATAACAGTTCATATTCTTTTCTCCTCCAAAATTCTATTGACATCATGATAATAAAATGCTTCAGAAATACGGTGCAACCTCAATTCAAAGCAGGCTTTTTGTAAAATCATGCTCTTTGTCTCTAAGACAACCACCTCTTTCTTCTCCTGTAGTGTTTCACCTCCCTGAAACTCTTTCTCTCCCCAACCTCGGACAATCCGAGATAAAATTCTTTTATATCTTCATTGTCCTTTAATTTGTCGGCAGGACCGTCAAGGACTATCCTGCCGTTTTCCATAACATACCCATAATCGGCCACATCCAGGGCGGCCTTGGCATTCTGTTCTACAAGAATAATTGACGTCTTTTCCTCAGTATTTATTCTTTTTATTATCTCAAAAATCTCATTGACCAGCATAGGACTTAACCCGAGGGAAGGCTCATCTAAGAGCATGACCTTTGGATGGGCTATCAGTGCCCTGCCTATTACCAGCATCTGCTGCTCCCCGCCGGAAAGAAGACCGCTGGTACGGCGGCGGAGATCCTTCAATCTGGGAAAGTACTCGTATACCATGTCCATATTTTTCTTCAGGTCTCCTCCATCACCACTTGCATAGGCGCCGACCTTCAGTTCCTCCTCAACTGTGAAATGCTCAAACATCCTCCGTCCTTCCATTACCTGGATGATCCCCATCCTGGCGGTTTTCTCAGGCCCGATTTTGTCAATGCGAATGTCTTTGAATTGTATGCTTCCCTCAGTTACCTCTCCCAGTTCTGTGTAGAGGAGGCCTGATATTGCCTTGAGTGTGGTTGTCTTTCCAGCCCCATTGGCGCCCAAAAGAGCTGCTATCTTCCCCTCTCCTAATTCCATTGACACACCCTTTAATACAAGGATTACATTGCTATAGATGACTTCAATATTGTTCAGGACAAGCATAATCCCTCCAAAAATCTTGGTCTAGTGCCCATCCATAAATGGCTATTTTCCGCAATCTCTGCGTCAGACTCAGATGTAAGGACACGTAGCAACGTGCCCCTACATATCCAATGTATTCCTGCGGTTAAAATCTTCGTCTTCCTTGACCTTGCAAAAAATATCTCATTTCTGGATGGACACTAGTCTAGTAAGAAAACGGCCAGAGCCGGTATGATGATTTGAAGATCTCCCACCTGTGGGCAAGTCCCCTGGGTTCAAAGATCAAGAGAAGCAAAATCACCAGACCAAAGATAAAGGGACCGAGTGCGGCCGATGCTGAAGTGGCCATAGCAGCAGGCAATACCTCCCCTAATTTTGGTCCTATAATCTTCACAAAGAGGTCTAAAATCCGTATAAAACACACACCGAATATAGCTCCAGGAACACTGCCCATGCCCCCCACGATCACCATGCCCAGATACCATATGGAATCCATAATAGTGAAATGATCGATGTTTATTGCTCGCATCCAATATGCCCATAGGCTTCCGGCAATCCCTGCATAAAAGGAACAGATGAAGAAGGCGAGTAATTTATAACGCAGCAGGCTTATGCCCATGGCCTCAGCAGCCAGGTCGTTGTCTCGTATGGCTGTAAAAGCCCTCCCAACCCTCGTTCTCACCAAACTTCTCACAAAAAATGTTGCAAGTATTGTAATCGGCATAATGATGAAAAAGATTCGCTGCGGAGAATTAAAGAGGAACTCTCCTATCCTTGGCGTGGGCACAACCATGGTATCCGTGCCCCCTGTGATGTCGGGCCTTACATTGACTATCAGCCAGGGAATAATAAATTGAGCTGCGAGTGTTGCCATAGCGAGATAGAATCCTTTGATCCTCAACGAAGGGAGTCCAAATATTATTCCAAATACTCCTGCAATAACTGCCGAGCACGGAAGCACGATCCAAAATGGGAGTTCCAGATAAACAGTAAGTATTCCCGTTGTATAGGCGCCGACAGCCATAAAAGCAGCATGGCCCAACGATATTTGTCCGGTATAGCCGGTAAGTATGCTGAGACCATGGACCGATACAATAGAGATTCCAATCAAGTTCAATAGTGTGAGAGTCCGTCCACCCACAAAGAGGGGTAAAGTAAAGAGAAAGATCAGAAAAACAATCAAAAGCCCCCAATGCTGAGGGGTTCGAATGATGGCCATATCCTGAGCATAGGTTTCATCAAAGGTACCACATGGACGATACATATTAAATCCTTTCTATCCTTTTGAGTCCAAATAGACCTTCAGGCTTGAAAATCAAGACCAAAAGCAAGATAATATAAGGGGTTATCTCAGCTATCTTCGGGTCTATAAAACCACCGGCAAGGTTTTCAAGAATACCGACCAGCAAACCCCCGATAATAGCACCGGCAACTGACTCAAGCCCCCCAAATATGACTGCGGGGAAAGCCTTAAATGCCACAAGGGGTGTGGAACCTATCCCAAGACCAAGCCTGGCGCCCACAAGAATTCCACCAAGGGCGGCAACCAATGCAGCAATCCCCCATGTTGTCCCAAAGATTACCCTTACATTTATACCTGTGGCCTGGGCTATTTGATGGCTCTCTGCTGTAGCCCTCATGAAAAGCCCCATCTTCGTTTTTCGGAAAAAAACGGTCAAGGCAATAAAAACAACCATTGATACACCGAATGCCCAGAGAAGCTCATGGGAAAATGCCAAATGCCCGACTGATACCGGCTCTCCTGGGAGGATTTGAGTGGGAAAGGCGATAGTAGAAGCCCCCCAGAAGAAGAGCATGATCCCCCTGAGCAACAAAGAGAGGGCAAGGGTTGCCATGATTGCTGCAAGGATAGGCTGTCCGATAAGGGGACGAAGAGCCAGACGCTCCATCAGAAATCCCATTCCAATTGCAATGACCATTGCAAGGGGAATGCTCAAGTACACAGGGAGATGACACCATGCAATGAGAGACCAACATGCGAATCCACCCAAGACCACAAGCTCTCCAACGGCAAAATTGAAAACTCGGGTTGACTTGTATATGAGGACTATGCCGAGAGCTATAAGTGCATAGACACCACCCACCATGAGTCCATTTACCAGAAACTGAAGAAATAATAAAAACATCCTATTCTCCTTACTTCCCTGAAAGTGTTGTGATTTTTATGGAACTCTTTACTGTTCCCTTTCTTCCATCCCGATATGTTACTGTTGTTTCTATCTTATACTCATCATTCCCCCCATAAAGTGCATCTATGAGATCTTTATACCGTTCTTCAAGAAATGTCCTTCGTAGTTTTCTGGACCTTGTCAACTCCGCTTCGTCCGGATCGAATTCCTTATGGAGATTGATGAATTTTCTTATCCTGGCCCACTCAGGGAGACTCTTATTTACCCCGTTTATCTCCTCTGCAATCAAGCGTATAATCTCTTTCTTCTGAGATAAATCAGCAAAGGTTGTGTATGGTATACGCTTTGTCTCAGCCCACCGTCCCACATTGTCAATGTCTATGTTTATCAAGACACCAACATAGTCATAATCCCTGTCCCCCACAGCGATAGCGTCCTTTACAAAGGGACTGAACCTCAACCTGATTTCCGTATACTGGGGTGAAAACTTTTGATCGTTGGAAAGGGCCCTGAGGTCTTCCATTCGATCTATGATGATGAGATGTCCGTCTTCATCGATATGGCCGAAATCCCCTGTTTTGTACCACCCGTCCTCCATCTTTTCAATGTATGCTTCATGAGCCTTATAGTAATCCACATACATACCCTCATTTTTCACAAGGATTTCGCCCTCTTCCGTCAATTTAATCTCAGCACCCGGAAGAGTTACGCCCGAACTCTCGGGCTTTATGTCTCCTTCTCTGTGTGCAGTTACCAATCCTATTTCCGAACTGCCGTAAAGCTGTTTCACATTGACACCAATGGCCTGGAAAAACTTTACAATATCGGGACTCACAGCTGATCCTCCTGTATAAGCAACCCTCACCCTGGAGAGACCCAGCTTGTCTCTCAGGGGTCTGAAGACGATCCAGTAACTCAGGAAATAAAGGATCTTCCATACGATATTTGGATTTTGCTTTGCCAGCCGCATGTCCGTTATTCGATGTCCCACAGGAAGGAAGAGATGATAAAAAAATCGTTTCAACCAAACGGCATCCATCATTTTGGCCTGTACGGTTCGATTCACACTCTCCCATTGCCTTGGGCCGTAGAACAGAATGCTGGCTCCTATCTCACGAATATTTTCCTGAACAGTCTCTGGTTTTTCCGGGAAATTGACCGCCATCCCCGAGTACATGGATGCGGCAATGCCGATGGCCTGTTCCCCAATCCATGCCATTGGGATGAAAGAAAGGTAGACATCGTTGTCGCTGAGGTTGTCAACTTCTTCCACTGCCTCCGCAGCCCGTATCATACTTTTGTGATTCAGCATGGCTCCTTTAGGAGTGCCTGTTGTTCCTGATGTGTACAGGATCATGGCGATGTCGTCCCCGTTTCCTTTATCTATGTTTTCCTCAAAAAGCCCCGGATTCTTCTGTTCATAACCCTTTCCCATGTCCATTGCATCGGACAAACTCATCAAAAGAGGATCATCGTAAAACCACAGACCCTTTTCATCCCAGTAGATCACTTTTTTGAGGAGAGGGAGTTTATCTTTGATCTGTAATACTTTATCCACCTGTTCCTGGTCATGGGCAATGATAAATTTAGAATCGGAGTGAGACACGTAAAACTGCACCTCATCAGGGCCGCAATCAGCAAAGACACCCACTGAGATTCCTCCTGCCGCATGGGTGGCATACTCCGCCCAATACGCTTCAGGCCTTGTCTCACCTAAAATCGCTACTTTTTCACCTCGTTCCAAGCCGAGGTTCACCAAGCAAAGAGAAATGTACTTTACATTGTTGTAGTATTCTTCCCATGTGATCCCCTTCCAGATACCCCGAGTCTTTTCCCGTATGGCAATAACCTTATTGCCATATTTCAGACAATTCCTTCTGAGAAGCTTGGGCAGAGTATCGTCTTTTGTCATCTTTCCTCCATATCGTAAATAAGGACGCAGATTTTCTCAGATATACATCGTTCATCTGCATCCAAAAAATCATGGGCACTAGTTATGACCCTAAATAAGCCTGTATAACCTTTGGTTCAGCCTTTATTTCCTGAGGAAGCCCCGATGCTATCTTTTCTCCAAAATCGAGAACTACAATCCTATCAGCAATGTCCATGATAACACCCATGTCATGCTCTATCAGCACAATCGAGATGCCCTTCAGTTCATGGATATCTAAAATAAAACGGGCCATATCCTCTTTTTCTTCCACATTCATCCCGGCCATGGGTTCATCGAGAAGGAGAATCTGTGGTTCTAATGCCAGGGCCCTCCCAAGATCTACCCTTTTACGCTGTCCATATGGCAAAGCGCCGACGATCTGTTTTCGTATGGGTTCCAATTCCAATAGATCAATTATATCTTCCACGACTTCCCTGTGTATGATCTCCTCTTTTCTGGCTCTGCCGAAAAATAAAGAGCCTGCGATTGAGCCGTGTTTCATGTGGAGATGTCTTCCTGCCATGAGATTTTCAAGTGTAGTGAGACCGGTGAAAAGTTCAATATTTTGGAAGGTTCTTGCTATGCCCAAGGACACTATTTTGTGAGGACGCAGCTTTGTGATATTCCTCTCCCCCAAATAGATATCACCCTTATGAGGATTATAGAAACCTGTAATACAATTCAATATACAGGTTTTTCCTGCGCCATTTGGACCAATGATGGCCAAGATCTCCTTTTCTCTCACGTCAAAGCTTACTCCGGAAAGGGCAGCCACGCCGCCAAAACCGAGATGTAAATCCTTCACAAGGAGTTTGGCAGTATTATTATGGTCCATCATTGATTGAGACTCCTTTTTTGTGTAGATTTTCAGGTTTTGTAAACTAAACCCCAATTTGGGAATTGCGGATTGAGAAATTGTATAATTCCTCAATTTATTCACCAGCATTCCTTAAGAGAAATGCAACGCCTTAATTACTTTTATGAAAGGTCCGATCAACTCAGGTTTGTGCCCATCCATAAAGGCTATTTTCCCTGATCTCTGCGCCAGATTCAGATATAAGGGCACATTGGAACGTGCCCCTACATACTCAATGTATTCCTGGTGTTAAAATCTTTGTGTTCCTTGACCTTGCAGAAAATATCTCATTTCTGGATGGACAATAGGCGACGAAAGATTCCGAGTTCGTTGAGTTGCAATTGCAGATCGTTTGAGGGAATATTCAACCTACTTATCTATTGTTGAACGAAAAACCAGGGATCTTGAGAATGACTCAGGCGAAGAAAATGAAACTGATCATAAGAAGCGGACAGATACGACATGATAACGAGCGTGAGAGTGTGCTGAAGCGGTATGTACAGACCAAGAATGAAGTTCAGAATGAAGTGCAATCTGAAATGAGTTTGAAATACCCTGCTTCCCCTTTTCGATAGAAATAATAGGCACATACGCTATCATAAAGCAGCATGCAATGCAAGGAAAAACTCTTGACAGGATTTCGTTTTTCTGCATTAATGAAAACACACCTTATTTCGTATTTGAGAATACCCTTGTTTGTATCCAACTACTGACAAGACCCCTGTAGCCATATGAAGATCCAACCCTCAGACCGAAAATGGGTGGAGAAAGTGCGATTCAACTCAACAATATGCATTCAGATAAAAAACCATCATGAAAATCTCGTCTCTTTCATACATTTCTGTTGTTTTTTTCTTCTTTCTCTCTTCAAATCATTTTCCCCCTTGACAGAAGGCAATCATTCGTTTATTTAATTTTTAAAGAGTGTCTGAACGAAAACGAGATAATTTTTTTCATGTTCAAGGAAGACGAAGATTTTAACCGCAGGAATATATATGGGGATGTGGAAGCACATTGCAATGTGCCCTTACATCTGAGTGTGCCCCAGTAATTGGGGAAAATAACAGTTTTTGTTTGGGTACTCAATGGAAAAAGGAAATCATTAACACAGAGGAGAGATGTATGATCCATGCGGAAAATCTCACCAGGTATTACAAAGATCTCTGTGCTGTGGATCGAATCAACTTCGATATCCAAAAAGGCGAGATCATGGGACTTCTGGGGCCTAACGGTGCAGGTAAGACAACGGTGCTTCGGATGCTCACAGGGTATTTGAAACCCACATCGGGTACAATCCAGGTGAAAGAATATGGTATTGATACTCATCCTTTGCAGATTAAAAAACTCATGGGTTACCTCCCGGAGGCGGCCCCCCTGTACCAGGACATGCTGGTCTATGATTATCTTCACTATGTTGCAAACATCAGGGAATTGGAAAGGCAACAAAAAATGCCCAGAGTCCGACACCTGGCAGATCTCTGCGGTCTGAACGGGGTCATGCACAAGCCCATTGGTGAGTTGTCAAAAGGCTTTAAACAAAGGGTGGGACTGGCCCATGCCATGATGAACGACCCGGAAATACTGATCATGGACGAGCCAACCTCCGGTCTTGATCCCAACCAGATTGTTGAGATTCGACAGATAATCAAGGAGATTGGCAAAGAGAAGACCGTGATTTTGTCCACCCACATCCTCAATGAGGCTGAGGCCACGTGTGACAGGGTAATGATCATCAATCAGGGTAAAATTGTTGCAGACGGCAGTATGGATACTCTGAAGCAAAAAGGCAGAGGAGAGGATCTCATCAGTATATCCTTAAGAAATGCGGAATATCAGTCCGTGGAAAAGGAGCTTTGTGCAATCAATGGAGTTGTATCTGTTGCAGAGGACGATGGAGAGGATGAAGCAATGAAAGTGAAAGTCGTCTGTAAAAGTACTACAGACCTTCGGGAGGAGATCTACATGAAAGTTAAAGCAACCGATTGGATTTTGTTGGAATTGACCAGGGAAACACAGACCCTGGAAAATATATTTCAAGACCTGACCAAGGAGAACTGACATGCAGCAGGTGAAATACATCTTTAAAAAAGAATTCGGAGCGTATTTTGTTTCACCAATTGCGTATATTGTCATATCGATTTTTCTGCTGATTACAGGGTGGTTTTTCTTTATGACGTTCTTTCTCTATAACCAGGCAAACCTCAGAAACTTCTTCGGGCTTTTACCCATCACATTTTCCTTTGTGATACCCGCTGTTACAATGAGGCTGTTTTCAGAAGAGCTGAATACCGGGTCATATGAGATCCTTCTCACCATGCCGGTACGGTTTAAAGACGTGGTTCTGGGGAAATTTCTGGCCGGTGTTGCATTTGTTGGGGCCATGCTTGTCCCGACTCTGTCGTACCCTTTGATTATCTCATTTCTTGGCCCTCTGGATTGGGGTCCGGTGATAGGAGGGTACATCGGGGCACTTCTTCTGGCCGCCTCTTTTACGAGTATTGGGCTCTTTGCGTCATCATTGACCAGAAACCAGATCGTTGCTTTTATCATCGGCATGGCCATATGTTTTAGTCTCACTTTGATCGATAAGATGCTCTTTTTTCTTCCCCAGTCACTGCTGGGTTTTTTGGAACATCTGGGTGCTGACTTTCATTTTGGGAACATATCAAAGGGAATCATTGATTCACGAGATGTTCTCTATTTTTTAAGCCTCAGTTTCATCGCTCTTTACGGAACAGGCTTAGCTATGGAAGAAAAGAGTTAGTGCCCATCCATAAATGGCTCTTTTTCGCAATCTCTGCGTCATACTCAGATGGTGGAGTTCATTGTAATGTGCTCCTCCATGCATCATGCATTCTTGCGGTTCAAATATTCGTCTTCCTTGACTTTGTAAAAAATATCTCATTTTTGAACGAACACTTAGGAGAAAATGATGTCTGTGAAAGATAAGTTGGGAAATTATATCAGGTTTATTATATATGTCATTGTTGTGGTTTTGGTGAACTTGGCCGGAATCACATTCTTCTTCAGGCTTGATCTGACGGAAAACAAGGTTTACTCGCTGTCAAACGTCAGCAAACAGGTGGTATCCACCCTTTCAGAACCTCTGACCATCAATGTTTTCTTTACAAAGAACCTGCCTGCTCCGCACAATAACACTGAACGATACCTTCATGACCTTTTAGAAGAATATTCCGTTCATGCGAATCGCTTTTTCAACTATCGGTTCTATGACGTGAGCCCGGATGAAGGTGACATCACTGAAAAAGAAAGGGAAAATCAGGAACTGGCAAAAAACTACGGCATTTTCCCTGTTCAGATCAGGCGTGTGGAAAGGGACGAAGTGAAATTTCAAAGGGCCTACATGGGTCTTGTGGTGATTCACGGTGATCTGATAGAACGTATATCCACAATCACTTCCACCGAAGGACTGGAATACAAGTTGACAACGGCCATTCAAAAACTCAACAATAAAATCAGCGCCCTTTTGAGTCTGAAAGAGAAGATACAAGTAAAACTCTTTCTCTCTTCATCCCTTGAGAGGGTTGCTCCGTATCTTCGTGTGGAAAACCTTCCCGATCTTCCCGAGAGAGTCGAGACCATAGTGCAGAGAGTGAATAACAGAAGTTACGGCACACTCAAATTCCAACATCTTGATCCCACAAAGGATCAGAGCGTGGAAAAGGATCTGGAGAAGTATGATATATTGAGCTTGAAGTGGCCCGCCCTTTCCCAAGGAAATATCGAAGCTGGAAGAGGGGCAATCGGTCTTGTCATGGAATATGGGGAAAAAGCTGTGACATTACCTTTAATCCGTGTTTTGCGGGTCCCTCTCATCGGCACTCGTTATCAACTGGCTGATTTGAACAGGATGGAAGAGACCATTGGTGAGAGTCTGGAATCACTCATTGACATCAATGAAGATTTGGGCTTTCTGGCCGATCATGACACATTGAAGATATCGGCTGGTCCACCTGTCGGTGCACCGGGACAGCAGAGGGAGGAAACTCTCCGCAGCTTCAGAAACCTTGTATCTCAAAATTACACAATAAAGGAAGTCAAGCTGAAGGATGAGACAATCCCCCGTGGTCTCGACTGTATGATTATCGCGGGACCCAAGGAAACCTTTGATGAGTATACACTGTTTCAGATCGATCAATTCTTGATGCAGGGAAAGAGTCTGGCTGTATTTCTTGATCGATTCAATGAGGTTCTGCCCCCTGATCAACGGGGCATGTCTTTTCAGCGTAACCAGGGCCCCATGTATATTCCTTTAAATACTGGGCTGGAGAAGCTTCTGGAGCATTACGGGATCCGTATCAAGAAATCTTATATAATGGATGAAAATTGTTTTAAACAGCAGCTTCCTGCTCAATTCGGCGGGGGTGAAAGGCCTATCTATTTTGTGCCGTTGATCATGAATCGTTTTATTGATAAAGAATTGGATTTCATGAAGAATATCAAGGGAATGGCTGTGATGAAAGCCTCTCCTTTGGAATTGGACAAGGAGCGTATTGCAGACAATGACCTTCAGGCTTACAGGCTTTTTGCCTCATCGGAAAAATCCTGGGAGATGAGAGACCGAATCAATCTGAATCCAATGTTTATACAACCTCCTGCTCAAGAGGAAGAAAGGCAAAGTCTGCCTCTTGCGTATATCTTGGAAGGACGATTTTCAAGCTATTTTGCAGGCAAGCCCATACCCGAGAAGAAAACGGAAGAGACATCTTCAGAGAAAAAGGATCCCAAAGAGAAACAAGATGAGAAGCTCAGTGTGGATCTGTCGAAGATTGAGGCAGCAGGAGAGTTCCTCTCAAAGGGGAAACCAGCAAAGATCTTTGTAATGGCATCTTCCAACATGCTGAAGGACAATATTCTAGATGAAGAAGGGAAAAGTCCGAATGCAATGTTTATCATGAATATGATCGACTACCTGAACAGCAGGGAGGGATTTGCGGTCATGCGGTCCAAGGAGCAATGGTTCAATCCCCTGGACGAGAGTGGACCGGCAACCAAGACATTTGTAAAATCATTCAACATAGCCGGATTGCCCGTATTGGTGGTGATTTTCGGCCTTTTTGTCTGGTTTCGGAGGCATTCCCGAAAGCGATATATCCAGACAATGTTTCAAAGGTGAGGGATCTTGTTTATGAAAGTAAAGAAAGAATACATATTCCTTATAATTATAATTGTAGCGCTGTCCGCCTATGTGATAATGCGCAACACAGACAAGACGCACTACAGACTCCCCAATTTACCGGAAATAGCCGGAAAAGACATCTCAAAAATAGAGATATCAAAGAAAGAAGGCACTCTCATCCTTCAAAGAAAAGACGAGGACTGGAATATACAGCCCGAGGGGTATCGGGCGGACAAAGATAAGGCCAAGAAGATAGAAGAAACCATCGGAAAATTGAAACTTACGGCGCTTGTTTCGGAGTCAAAGAATTATAGAAGATATGACCTTGATGAGGAAAAGAAGATCAAAGTGAAATCCTGGAAAGGAGACACCTTGATCCGTAACTTTGAAGTGGGTAAAGCAGCCTCTTCTTCCCGTCATACCTTTGTCAAGATTGCAGACAATAAGAACGTATATCATGCTCTTGAGAATTTCAGGAGTACGTTGGAGCAAACAGCGGAAGACCTCCGCGACAAGACAATTCTTTCCTTTGAAAAGAATGAGATACACGAGATACAGATCAAAGAGGGTGAAAAGGCATTTGTCCTGACCAAGAAGGTTGTTCCTGTCGAAGTCAACGTTGGTACAGACTCGAAAACGAAGAGTTCTCCGCCTCTGCAAAGAGAAACCTTGTGGACAGGGGAGGATGGAAAAACATTTGACGATTCAAAGATCAACCGTCTTCTCTCCACCCTCTCCAATTTACAGTGCAAGAATTATCTGAACGATAGTAAGAAGACTGATTTCAAAGAACCGATCTACACCATAACACTCAAAGGGGCAGGACAATATACTCTTTCCATATACCCAAAAAAGAAGAAAGATGCAAAGGAATTCCCCGGTGCCTCCTCTGAAAACGACTCTCCATTCCTTTTGCCTGAATGGCAGGTGGATACCATTATGAAAAATCAGGACGAATTTGTGAAAAAGCCTCAAAAGGAGTAGTGCAATACGTTCTTGAAGTGTTTCTGCGGATCATATTTCAAGCGGAGTAAAATACGTGGGACTTCTTGAAACTGACTTACAGCCCGGAGATCATCTCTATGTGAGAAGATACGGATTGTTTTATTCTCATCATGGAATCTATATGGGGAATGGCAGGGTTGTTCACTATACGGGACAGGAAGGAAAAGAAAAGAAGAATCCGAATGTGAAAGAGACCGGTCTGGAAGAGTTTCTTCACGGTGGAACCCTCAAGCGGCGTAATTACAAGAAACGACATTCTCCAACGGAGACAATGAAGGTTGCTGAAAGATACCTTGCTGATGACAATTACTCCCTATTATTCAACAACTGCGAACATTTTGCCACATATTGCGTAACAGGGAGGAGAAAGAGCAAGCAGATAAAGCAGGCAGTGGGCGGCGTTGCAGTAACTATGGGCGCCATTGCCGGGATAATGATACGGAAAAGAAAGCAAAACAAGAATACCACATAAAAAGTGAAGAAACGTGCCTGCAATAATTTCGATCGTGACTACCAATTAATGACTATTTTCCGCAATTTCTACCTCAGACTCAGATGTAAAAAGCACATTGCAATGTGCCCCTACATACCTTATGTATTCCTGCGGTTAAAATTTTCGTCTTCCTTGACCTTACAAAGAATATCTCATTTCTGGATGGACTCAATAGCGGTTCTCCCTCGTATCTAATAACCGATAACCGATGACAAAAACCATGGAGAGAGGTCCCCTTTACGGAAATTGCGAGGTGTTAATATGACTCTATCAAACAAAGACCTGAATGATTTGAAATATGCAAAAAAGCTTCTTGAACACCCGAGTATTGTTGTAAAGATCACAGGCATTCTTAATATCCCTGTTGCAAGAGTACTGGAATTTCTCCCCACAACATGGTCTGACTCAATTCAGCGGATAACAATGGATGCCCTGGGAAGAGCGCTAGATTTTGCTGTCATGACCATGGATGATTATCCTACATCGGAATCCTCAGAATTTATCCATAAAATAATCGCTGCCACATCCGGTGCTGTAGGGGGCGCTTTTGGGCTTACTGGTCTTGGGGTTGAATTGCCGGTTTCAACAATCTTGATGCTCCGTTCCATAGCTGATATTGCACGAAGTGAAGGAGAGGATATAAAATCCATTGAGGCCAAGCTGGCCTGCTTGGAGGTATTTGCCCTCGGTGGAATATCTCGGTCGGATGATGCTGCAGAGACAGGATATTTTGCAGTGAGAGCTGCTTTAGCCAATGAAGTTTCCAATGCAGCAAAATTCATTGCGACAAAAGGTCTGATAGATAAAGGAGCTCCATCAATAGTAAAGTTCATCGGTGCCGTGGCACCTCGTTTCGGGATAAATGTCACGGAGAAGATCGCCGCCCAATCCATTCCGGTTGTTGGAGCGAGTGGCGGTATATTGATCAATACGATTTTTATCAGTCATTTTCAGGATATAGCTCGCGGGCACTTCATTGTGCGAAGACTTGAGAGATCCTACGGAAAGAAAGAGGTACAATTACAATTCGAACAATTTTGATCATATTTTATATATTCTTATGATGGATATCCATCCCTATTTGAATGTTATGAATCTTCCATGACAGATCACCATACTGTCGAGATAAGGAATGGTTCATGATTTCCCATAGCTATCTCACAAATCCTCCTTTCAGAAATTGTATCCGTTCACTGTTACCAGTTTACGGTTCACAGTTTTTTCAATGAAATGAATTTTAAAACAATTTCGGTTGAAATATCTATTACAATTCCTGAATGAGTTCTTTTCAATTATTCAAGGCTTCTCAGTCTTCTGAATAAGCACTCATAATCTCTTCTTTCCGTCTGTTTTAATAAACGGTTAATTGTGATTGCTAACCGTGAACAGATACCAAAAATTTTGGAGATGTGGTTTGAAAATTTTTTTGTAAACAAAATCCCCTTTCCATTCGTCATAAAAGACAGACGATTGGTTAAAAGGGGGGATGCTTATGAATGAGAGTTGCGATGATCACAATACCTGATGATTTCATTGTCTTTTCTCAAGGTTGAATGATAGGTTTTCATGATATGGAATGTGCTTGGGAGGTCGGTTACATTTTGAAGTACCGTATAGAAATCTGAGGGTAAACCATAACAATGGCGGTAGGTGTGAGCCAGGACAGACAACATTGGGAATTCGATACGGCCCGGAGTGAGTCTCACGAGACTATTTTAGTTCGAATGGCCAAGGCAGGAGACAGGGAGGCTTTTTGCCGGCTTGTGGAGTTTTATGAAAAAAGCATATTCCGCTTGGTCTATTATCGTACATATTCACAGATGGATTCTGAGGATCTGTCACAAGAGATTTTCTTGAAAGCTTTTGAAAAGCTTTCAAACTTGAGGGAACCTCGGCACTTCAGACAGTGGCTTTTCAAGATCGCCCTGAATCGGGTTCGCGATTTCAAGAGGAAGATGAAAATGCCACTCTTTTCCGGTTCTGACACAGGTAATGAAGCTGAGGAAAAGATCCATGAGAAGGGCTATTATAATCCCGAGGCTCATGCCAGTATGAACAGGGTGGAATTTTGGGCTCAACTCCGAACTTTCTTGAAAAAGCTCAGTCACCGGGAACGAGAAGTTTTTTTGCTGAGGTTTGTTGATGAACTGCACATCAGTGAAATTGCCGAAGTCCTCAAAAAGAGTGAGAGTACTGTGAAGACACATCTGTACAGGGCTATTCATAAGTTTAAGAACGAGCAGGACTTTGTCGCTTTTCTCCAGGGAGGAATCCATGAGGTATGACAAGGAACCACACCTCAGTGAGGAAGAGATAATTCAAGCCGTTGTGGATGAGACGGATCTACCGAGTCCCATGAGACGCCATCTTTCCGTTTGTCCTGTGTGCGGAAGAAACAAAGAACGTCTCGCAAACCGTCTTGCCCAATTGGGTGATATTGCCCGAGCCGTGACACCGGTTTCGTTAAAAGGGGTGACGCTTCCCGAAAAGGAGAGAGGAAAACGTTTCAGTTTTTGGGGAATGTCTCGATCCAGGTTGCTTTTCGCTGGTTTGAGCGTTGCCATGATCATAGCCGTATTCTTATGGACTGTGCCGTTGAGAACGGTTCCTCAGGGAGACTCTTCTGTGTGGTCTGACGATATGTGGGAAGATTACACGTTTATGAAGGAGATCATTGAGTTGAAAGATGTGGCACTTCCTCAGATCTACCTTGATATCTCCGGAGAATCCTTCCCCACAATCACTGAGGAGTTCATGGACTTTCTCGTTCCTCCCGCTGAAACCAAAGATTTTGAGCAGTACGAATCAAAGGAGGTACAATATGCTGTATAAAGAACAGAAGACAACACTGATTATATGTGCTTTACTGGTTTTAATTTTGTTCCCCGCACTTTGTCTGGGTGATATGGGATCTCCCGGCAAATGGTGGAGATTGCCCAAGGTTGCCAAGGGGCTTGATTTGAATGAGCAACAAAAGGGACAATTGGATGATCTCTTTGTGAAAAGCCATCGAAAGATGCTCGACCTTAAGGCTGTTTTACAAAAAGAACGGTTTGAGTTGGACAATCTTCTCGAAAAACAAGCATTGGATGAATCCGCTGTTATGACGCAATACGACAAACTGAAAAAGGCACGGATCGATATGGGTGATGAGAGGTTCAGGTTTTTGTTGGAGGTGCGAAAAATTATCGGTTCTGAACGATATCAGCAACTTAAGGTTCTTTTCAAGGAGTTTCGGGGAAAAAGGCATCATGGGAAACATGGTATGCAGCAACCGCAATGATAAAGCTCACCAAAAACTCTCCCTTCCCTGATGGCAATGTAAAAGAATTGCCCAGGTTCTCGATTCCGCTTTCAAACAGTGAGGTCGTTGACAGGGGTCATGAGGCTCTGAAACTGTTTGAAGGCGGAACTCAAAACACACCTATTTTTTACTGTCTGTCAGTTTTTTACCACAGGAAGCTCTTTCCTCTTTTGTTCTTCCAAAAACTTTGTTATTATTGTCTGGGTTGAGCGGTTCACCGTTTACGGTTCTGGGTTGAAACGATCTAACCGGCTGTTAGAAAAAGGAAAACACGTTGACAGAAGTAAATGTCACGTTTCACCAAAAGGGTGAAGGAGACTGATCTGAGTCGCATCTCAATCGCTATGAATAAAGTTAAGGATATCAATAGACTATAACCTTTAAACCTTGAATCCTGAACCTGGAACCGCTCAGTTTAGGTATTGTTATCTTTGAAGGTAAACCATTCTGGTTCTGTCTTCTGAATACATGAAGCGGCTTTTGCCGATAACCGATTTTCAGTTGTAAAGATAACCCACCGGCTTTCAAAGGAGAAAAGGAGAAAAGTTGAATCTATTTAAGGAGGCAATATAACATGAACCACTCAAAAGGGTATGCCGGGAAAATATTGAAGATAGACCTTTCAACCGGGAAGATACAAAAA
>JAXHSZ010000269.1:0-2490 GCA_034190725.1 Thermodesulfobacteriota bacterium | reverse complement strand
ATTCAGTTTGAGGTATTCAAGAACATATTTTCTTCCATAGCCGAGGAAATGGGGATGGCGCTGTGCAGGAGTGCGTATTCTCCTAATATCAAGGAGAGGAGAGACTATTCATGTGCGCTGTTCGACTCCAGAGGTGATATGGTGGCCCAGGCGGCGCACCTTCCGGTTCACATGGGTTCCATGCCGTATTCTGTGAAGAGCGCCATACAAGCCGTAAACATGGATAAAGGTGACATGGTGATCCAGAACGACCCTTTTCAAGGGGGGACCCATCTTCCCGATCTCACCATGATCTGTCCGGTCTTTTTCGGAAACACGCTTGGGTTTTACGTGGCCAATCGAGCCCATCATGCGGATATGGGAGGGATGTCTCCCGGTTCCCTTCCTCTTTCCAGAGAAATTTTTCAGGAAGGGGTGCGTATCCCTCCTTTGAAATTGGCAAGGCAGGGCTCAATTCAGACAGACTTACTGGAGCTGATCCTTGCCAATGTACGTACTCCCACGGAAAGGAAAGGAGATCTGATGGCTCAATTCGCAGCAAACAGATTGGGGGAGCAAAGACTCATGGAAGTTGTCTGCAAGTATGGATACGAAGAGACAGCCTCCCACATGAAAGAGCTTCAGGACTATGCTGAAAGGATCACAGGGAAGGCCATAGAGAAAATTCCGGATGGAAGTTATTTTTTTGAAGACTTTCTGGATGATGACGGCATCAATGACACTCCGATAAAGATATGCGTGCAGGTGGATATCAAAGGAAAGAGAGCGAAAATCGATTTTTCGGGAAGTTCCCCACAAACAGATGGGTGTATGAATGCAACCCTTGCCATTACCCTTTCTGCAGTGTATTATGTATTCAGATGCCTTTCCCCTCCTGATACTCCTACGAATGAAGGATGTATGCGGCCTTTAGAAGTAATCGCCCCTTTAGGCACCGTAGTGAATGCCCGGTTTCCAGGTGCTGTTGCAGGAGGGAACGTGGAAGTGTCCCAAAGGATAACGGATGTACTCCTGGGAGCACTGTCCAAAGGAGTTTCCCACAGGATACCGGCTGCAAGTTGCGGGAGCATGAATAATATCACCATCGGAGGCATTGATGCAAAGAGTGGCGGTCTGTTTACTTACTACGAAACCATTGCAGGCGGCAGTGGAGCGTCTTCCCGGGAGCACGGTGCAGATGCCGTCCATACTCACATGACCAATACCCTGAACACACCCATAGAAGCGTTGGAATATGCGTATCCTCTCCGGGTTCTCAGATATGAGATTCGAAGAGGATCCGGTGGGCAAGGAAAGCACAGGGGAGGTTGTGGGATCACACGCGACATTCAGGTTTGTACGAATTGTGAAGTAACCGTGCTCTCTGATCGGAGAAAATTCCCCCCATACGGTCTTGAAGGAGGGTCTCCGGGAAAGATGGGTGAGAACATTGTCATATCAAACGGCAAAGCAAGAGATATGGGGTCCAAATTCACAATTTCTGCTAAGACAGGGGATGTAATAAGCATACGTACCCCAGGTGGGGGTGGTTTTGGAAAACCAATACCTGAACCTCATGAAACTCCTGAATAGCTTCGTGCAACACACTTATTCCGGCAACAATAATTATAATTGGAGGCTTGTCATAACAAGATGGACCGATTAAGCATTCATTGTTGTATTTTCACAAGTATCATTTTGTGTTATCTTTTCATTTCACCACCTATGATTCCTGCCCTTGAGGGAGAAAGAATGGAAAAGATATTGCCGAAAACTTTTCATGGATGGAAGCTGTCAGGTGAACCCGAACGGTATTCCCCTAAAAATCTTTTCGATTATATTAATGGAGGTGCGGAGCTGTACCTCTCTTTCGGCTTTAAAGAGCTTTATGTGGCCCGGTTTCATAAAGATAAAGCTCCTCCATTTGAAGTGGATCTTTTTGATATGGGATCATCAGAAGACGCTTTTGGAGTGTTCAGGCACGATCTGGAAGATGAAGATGTGGGGATCGGACAGGGGTCAGAATACGGGGGGTCCTGGCTTCGTTTCTGGAAAGGGCAATATTACGTGTATATATATTCCGAAGGGGAAGGCACTTCAACAAAAGAAGCACTCCTCGGTTTGGGCAGGAAAATCGCAGAACGGATTGAAACACCCGGCGCAAAGCCAGATCTTGTGAACAAAATACCAAAACAGGGGGTAATTCCGAAGAGTCTCCGCTTTTTTCACAATCATGCATCTTTGAATTACTACTACTACATAGCATCGGAAAACATTCTTCACCTTTCAGAGAAGACCAACGGTATATTTGTGAAATACAGTGAGGGCGAACACAAAGTACCCCTCATCCTTATTGAATACCTGAATCCCACTCAGGCAGACACAGCATACAATGACTTTCTTGCAAATTACCTCCCTGAAGCAAAAAGAGAGGACGTGATCCAGACGGAAAATGGAAAGTGGGCAGGGGGGATTCCGCATGGTCAATATCTTATCATCGTCCTTGACGCA
>JAXHSZ010000268.1:0-6924 GCA_034190725.1 Thermodesulfobacteriota bacterium | reverse complement strand
CTTGCCAAGCCGGTGGCGCACCCCCACCTCCAGCAGGTTGAGCACATTTTGGGTGTTGTTGCGGAAGTACTTGATGGGCTCCTCTATCGATTCAGGCACCACAATGAAGGCTGCAAGACCATATTCATCATGAAGACAGGCCACGAGTTTCAACTGAGGTGCCAAAATTATTTAAAAAAGAACTTCACACTTATGAATACCGCTTTCAATGCAAAGATGGGACATATATCTGGGTGCGTGATGAAATGAAACTCGTTCGAAACAAAGATGGAAGGCCACTGGAAATAGTAGGTTACTGGGTGAATATCAATGAATATAGAAAGTCGGAGGAAACGCTCCGAGAGAGCGAGGAGCGGTTCAGATCACTCGCTGAGAACGCGCCTGATATCATCTTTACATTGAATAAAGAGGGAGCGTGGACATATGTTAATCCTGCATTTGAAGAAATCTTGGGATACAGCAGAGATGAGGTGATCGGGAAATATGCAATCGGCATTATCAATGAGGAACATGCAAGAAATCATATTCATCTGTTTAAACGAATACGAGACGAGAAAGAAACAATAAAAAACGAGTCCATTCATCTGACCCATAAGGACAGATCTGAGAGGCTCTTCAATACAAGTGCATCCTGTAATGCTGATTTGCAGGGAAATATGACTGGTGTTGTGGGACTTCTCAAAGACATCACCGAACATCGTAGACTCGAAGCCCAATTCCGGCAATCTCAGAAGATGGAAGCCATTGGAACCCTGGCAGGGGGCATTGCCCATGACTTTAACAATATACTCATGGGGATCCAGGGACGCACATCCTTGATGCTCATAGACACTGATTCTTCCCATCCCCACTTTGAACACCTCAGAGGAATAGAGGATTATGTAAAAAGTGCGGCGGATTTGACCAAACAACTTCTGGGATTTGCTAGGAGTGGGAAATATGAGGTGAAATCCACTGATCTCAATGAAGTCATCAAAGGTCAGAATCGGATGTTTGGCCGCACCAAGAAAGAGATTGCTATTCGTGGAAAATATGAGGAGATTCTCTGGACAGTAGAAGTGGATCAGGGCCAGATAGGGCAGGTTCTATTAAACTTGTACGTCAATGCCTGGCAGGCAATGCCCAATGGTGGAAGTCTCTATGTTCAAACGGAAAACGTCATGCTGGATGAGAACGCTGTCAAACCCTTTGATTTGGAACCAGGGAGATATGTAAGGATATCCGTTACCGATACAGGAATCGGGATGGATAAAGAGACTCAACAAAGAATATTTGACCCATTTTTTACCACAAAAGAGATGGGGCGAGGCACAGGTTTGGGGCTTGCCACCGTTTACGGAATCATCAAGAATCATGGAGGCATCATCAACGTTCATAGTGAGAAAGGAGTTGGGAGTACTTTCAGTATTTACTTGCCGGCTTCTGAAAAAGAGCCCACTGAAGAGATGCAGGTTCAAGAAGATTTTTTGAAGGGGAAAGAGACGATTCTTCTTGTGGATGATGAGGAGATGATCATTGATGTGAGTGAGCAGTTGTTGAAGAAAATGGGATACAGAGTGTTTTTAGCCAGAGGTGGAAGAGAAGCTGTAAAAGTCTACAAAACAAATAAGGACAAGATTGATTTAATCATCCTGGACATGATCATGCCGGACATGGGCGGAGCTGAGGCATATGATCGGATGAAAGAGATCAATCCTGATATGAGAGTCCTTCTTTCAAGCGGGTATGCTGAAAATGGTCTTGCGATGGAGATACTGGAGCGGGGTTGCGATGGTTTTATTCAGAAGCCCTTCAATATGAAACAGCTTTCTCAAAAAATACGGGAGATTCTGGAGAGTGAACATCTATAAATGTCTATTTCTCCCAACATCTGTATCAGAGAGAGGGGCACATTGCGATGTGCCCCATGAAAATCTGTAAAAAAATACACAAACGATGCTTTTCTATGTTCCCATCTCCCATGATGCCAGATATTTCTTTTGTTCCTCTGTCAGGGTGTCGATCTTTACACCCATTGATTCAAGCTTTAACTTTGCTATACTCTCGTCTATCTCCACAGGAACCTTATACACCATATTTTTGAATTTTCTGCCATTCTTCACCATATATTCAAGAGATAAGGCCTGATTTGCAAAACTCATGTCCATGACGCTCGAAGGATGTCCTTCCGCTGCCGCAAGGTTAACGAGCCTTCCTTCGCCAAGTACATATACCTTACGGCCACTGGGGAGAGTGTACTCTTCCAGAGAATCTCTGATATCTCTCTTACTCTCACTGATCTCCTCAAGACCGTCCAGTTCCAGTTCCACATTAAAGTGTCCGGAATTAGCTACAATAGCACCGTCTTTCATCATGAGAAAATGCTCTTTCCTGATTACTGCGATATCACCGGTAAGGGTGCAGAAAAAGTCCCCTATTGCAGCTGCTTCTGCAATGGGCATTACTCGGTATCCGTCCATGACCGCCTCTAGTGCTCGTAAGGGATCCACCTCAGTAATGATGACATTGGCTCCCATCCCACGGGCCCTCATTGCCACACCTCTTCCACACCAACCGTATCCACAAACCACAAAAACAGAACCTGCCAAGAGTCGGTTTGTGGCTCGAATAATACCATCGATGGTGCTCTGTCCGGTTCCGTATCGGTTGTCGAAGAGATGTTTTGTATCCGCATCATTCACTGCTATTATGGGGAACTTTAATACCCCTTCATCCGCCATGCTGCGAAGCCGAATGATGCCAGTGGTCGTCTCTTCTGTTCCCCCGATGATACCATCGATCAGTTCAGTTCTTTGGGAATGCAAAGTAGACACCAAATCAGCCCCGTCATCCATTGTAATCATCGGTTTTATGTCAAGGGCTGAATGAATGTGTTTGTAGTAAGTTTCGTTGTCTTCTCCTTTTATTGCATATACCGGAATTTCATAGTCTTTTACCAGGGATGCGGTAACATCATCCTGGGTACTCAGAGGATTGGATGCACATACCACAACTGAAGCTCCACCGGCCTTTAAAGTTCTCATTAAGCTGGCTGTTTCTGTTGTGACATGAAGACATGCCGCCACCCTGACATCTTTCAAGGGCCTTTCTTTTGAAAACCTCTCCTTTATCAAGTTTAAAACAGGCATACTCTTGTTTGCCCACTCAATTCTGAGTTTCCCTTCTTCTGCTAAATTCATATCTTTTATATCGAAATCCACATCAACCTCCCTATATTCCGGCAGCTTTTCTTAATTCGTCAATTTTATCCGTCTTCTCCCAGGTAAAATCAGGATCCGTCCTTCCGAAGTGTCCATAACATGCTGTTTTCTTGTATATCGGCCTTAATAAATCCAAGTGTTTAATGATTCCCGAAGGCTTCAAAGGAAAGACATCCGTCACTATCTGTGCGATTTTATCCGTCGGGATGACACCGGTGCCATTCGTATTGATCATGACTGAAACCGGATCTACCACACCAATCGCATAAGCCAGTTGTACTTCGCACCTTCTTGCCAGACCTGCTGCGATGAGATTTTTTGCTATGTAGCGAGCCATATATGATGCGCTCCTGTCCACTTTGGATGGATCTTTTCCTGAGAAGCATCCACCTCCATGGCTCCCTTGCCCTCCATACGTGTCCACAATGATCTTTCTTCCAGTCAAACCACAGTCACCTTGGGGGCCACCCACAACAAATCGTCCTGTAGGATTGATATAATATTTGGTCTTTTCATCAAGAAGATCATTGGGAACGATCTTCTTGATCACTTCTTCAATTATCGCCTCTTGTAATGTTTTATATTCCACATCCGGTGCATGTTGGCTTGAAATAACCACTGTGTCGACCCTTACAGGCTTATCGTTCAGATACTCAATGGTGACCTGGGACTTGCCATCCGGTCTGAGGAAATCCAGAATGTTTTCCTTCCGGACTCTTGCCAATCTCTTGGTGAGTTTATGGGCATATGTAACAGGCATCGGCATACACTCTGGGGTCTCATTGCAGGCATAACCGAACATCAAGCCCTGATCACCTGCTCCCTGTTCTTTCTCTTCCCTTTCATCAACACCAAGCGCTATGTCTGTTGACTGTTGATCGATGGAAGTAATGACGGCACATGTCTCCCAATCAAAACCCATGGCTGAATCATTATATCCGATCTCTTTGATCGTTTCCCTTACGATTTTAGGCATGTCCACATAGCAAGATGTTGTGATCTCTCCCGCTATTATTGCCATTCCCGTTGTGACAAGAGTCTCGCATGCTACCCTCCCTTGAGTGTCTTGTCCGATGATTGCATCGAGGATCGAATCAGAGATTTGATCAGCTATCTTGTCGGGATGCCCCTCAGTCACCGATTCTGAAGTAAATAAAAACCTGTTCATCGACATAATAATACCCTCCTATTTTTTTAGTGTCTGTCCAGAAATGAGATATTTTTCACAAAGCCACGGAAGGCGAAGATTTTACCCGCAGGAATACATTGTGTATTTTGAGGATTAAAATCTTTGTCTGACGCAGAGATTGCGAAAAATAGTCATTTATGTATGTACACTATTTATGTCCTAAGTTGAGCGATTCTTTCCGACTACCAGGCTGTATCTTACTGAATCTGACGCAAAAAACGATTAGAATCGAACTCACTGAAGGGGTGCCTTCACTTTTGTCCGCTTCGAACAGTTTTTTACTCCATATTCAGCAACATACAACCTCTCTGACGGAAAAAATCACTCAACTTAGACACGGTGTTTTTTAACTGACTTTCACTATACAAGGTATGTATAACTTCTTAAAAAAAGTTTCATCACCTCGTTTCTTTCAATTCCGCAAAGTCTACAGGAAAGCGTTTTATCATCTCTTCTTTCACAAAAGATCTGATCTCTGAAGCCGTAGAAAGATCCATGATGCTGTTTAAAAGTTCTTTTGACTCTCTATACGTCATGGAACGAATTATCTTTTTCACTTCCAAGACCGACAGGGCATTCATGCTCAATTCATCTAATCCTAAACCGAGAAGGATGGGAACGTACAGTGGTTCCCCGGCCATCTCTCCACACATTCCTACCTTAATGCCTGCATTATGTCCCGATTCGACCACTTGATGTATGACCCTCAAGACAGCCGGATGCAAAGGTTCATACAAATAACTGACATGTTCATTGACCCGATCAATTGCCAAAGAATACTGGATGAGATCATTCGTCCCTATACTGAAGAAGTCCACTTTTTTAGCTAAGATGTCTGCCATGGTAACAGCTGAAGGTATCTCAATCATTATCCCGATCTCTATATCAGTATCAAATGGAATTCCCCTACTCTCTAACTCTGATTTCACTTCCTCCAGTATTTCTTCTATCTGTAGAATCTCTCTGACTCCTGATATCATGGGGAACATCACCTTCACCCTGCCGAAATGACTGGCCCTTAAAATGGCCCTCAATTGGGTTTTGAATATCTCCACTTCTCTGAGACAAAATCTGATGGCTCTGAGGCCCATTGCAGGATTCATCTCTTTGGCCAATTCCAGATGGGATATGAATTTATCCCCTCCGATATCAAGGGTTCGTATTGTGGTGGAATGTGGATGGAGCCTCTCCACAACATTTTTATATGTCTGGAAGTGCACTTCCTCTGATGGCAATTCCCTGCGATTCAGGTACAGAAATTCAGTTCTATAGAGACCTATCCCTTCTGCCCCATGCTCTAAGACAGAGGGAATCTCTTCTATCAACTCAATATTCGCCACAATCTTGACCCTGTACCCATCCAATGTCTGGGCGGGCAAGTCTTTGAATTTGAAGAGCTCTTTCTCTAAACTCTCATAAACCTTCTTCTTCTCTAAGTACTTGTTTAAAACCTTTTTTGATGGATTTATTATGACTATCCCCGTTGTCCCATCTACTATGAGTTGGTCTCCAATCCTGACCTTTGAAGTTACCTTTTCTGAACCAACTACTGCAGGAATCTCTAATGCCCTCGCCATGATTGAAGTATGAGACGTCTTTCCACCTATATCAGTCACAAATCCGATGATCTTCTTCTTGCTCATCTGGGCTGTATCCCCTGGGGACAGGTCATGGGCAACAACAATGACCTTTTCCTTTGTGTCAAATATGCCTTCTAATTTCTTCCCCAAAAGGTTTCGGAGAATTCTCTTTCCCACATAATCTACATCACTCCTTCTTTCACTCAAATATTCATCATCTATCTCTTTAAAAGTCCTCCTGAGTTTCTGTAATGTGATCTCCAAAGCCCATTCAGCATTTATCTTTTCCTCTCTAATCCTCTTGAGAGTCTCGTCAATGAGCATCCTGTCTTCAAGGATCATCAGATGCGCATCCATTATATACGCCACATCATCGGCATCCTGACTCAGTATATTCTCCTTTACTTTGAAACATTGCATCTTCGATTCTGCAACAGCTGCCTTGAAACGTTCCTCTTCTGAAAAAATCTCTGTCTCATCAATGAGCCGGTATGCATACATATCAATCCTTTCCGACTCGATTGGTTGGGCTTTCCCAATGACTATTCCAGGAGATCCCCCGATCCCTCGAATAACATAATCCTCGTTCCTTTTCGATTCCATCCTTATTCTTCCCCGAATTTCTCCTCTATCAGAAGACCTAACTCATTTACAGCTTCTTTGGAATCCTTGCCTTCCGCTCTTATGACTACCTGGCAACCTTGAGAAGCTGCCAACATCAATATCCCCATTATACTCTTCGCATCGACCTCCAGGTCTTCCTTCTTGATGAATATATTTGAATCAAACTTACTGGCGGTTTTAACAAGCTGGGTAGCAGGCCTGACATGGATTCCTAATTTGTTCTTTATGGTAAAGGTCTTACTGTTGATCTGACTGCTCGTTTTCTCATCAGAATCTTCGGATTGATACATAATTATTTTCTTTATTTATATTACATTGAGTGCTATGAAAC
>JAXHSZ010000267.1:0-10588 GCA_034190725.1 Thermodesulfobacteriota bacterium | reverse complement strand
CTTTTGACGTGAGACCGACCTGTATTCCGGGATAGCTATATTGGCTTTTCCCAGGTAAATCAGGGAAAATTCTTTCTGGATATCGAAAATTTCCATCGGAAATCTCAATAGCAGATTTATCGAGGACGTATTCTTCCGGTGCCATTAAAAAACATAACATGATCAGTGCGAATACAAATAATATAGAAGAGAAAAAGAAACAGAATGCGAAAAAGACTTTTATGTTCATCTTCGTATCCTTTATAACGTGTTGGTTATTTCCCCATTCAACCGGCTATCATCTTTGAGCGGTATAAGTTGGTTAAGTGCTCTTTCCACCTTCATGCCTTAGGCTCTGGGTTGACACCTATGTTGGCATACCGGAGTACGCAAGCTCCAATACGCCGAGCAGCTAATGTTCCCGTATCAACGCTAGCGTTGCTATACTATATTTTCACTTCACTGATCTGAATCGTGGGCTGGATGTCGGTGTAGTTAGACATATCTGCCATAATCGATTCAGCGTGTGGCCCGAAGGAAGTTTGAAATGCCTCTACAGAATCGAAAAGCAAATGCCCCATTGCGATATAGGTCGCCCGAGATCCGTGCTCTATCCCTCTCAATCCCTGTTCTACAGCTCCGCCCTTTAACGCAGCCCCTAACTTTTTTTGAACCATAGGTATGTGCTTATTACAGTAGTAATCCATGTCGAATCTTTTGCCTTTTTCATTTCAGGAATAGGTGTCAGGCCTACACAGTTGACAAGTTGAGATCTGAAAAAATTTTATCGATCTTTTTTTTCAGCTTTTTATCGTCTTTGATTTGCACCGCAACGAGGCGGCTTACCTGAGAAACACCAGATACGCTAATTCCAAAGTGCAATCCGATTTCTTTTAGTTTTTGCCCACTAAATTTATGACACAAGTAGATCTGCACTCTTTTTAATAATCTTGAGTTCCTTCGAATATTTCCGGAACAAGCACGCCATATGGGCCGGTAAGATCAATGATATAGAAGTGCTTTATCGAAGGCTTTGCCTCCGCGAAAAAAGTGAACCCTGAAAGAAGTGTCAGCAATACTCCTAATACACATGATCTCATCAGCCTCACCACTGTTTTTCTTTTCATTGTCTTCTCCTTTTTATTCAACAGAATTACGAACGTAATGAGAAAATACGCATGAATAAGTTCTTTCAGAATCGTAGGATAACACAGAACAGATGTGGACACGAAAAGGGTGCAAATATCTGGTGGACAAGAAGTGGAATAGAGACTGTTCTTTACAGAAAACGAAAAAAGTCGGGAGACATCCTTTTAAGGATGCCCCCCCATTCAGTCAATCATTTTTCAAAGAAGTTTGCCATGTTCTCCGGATAGAGATGCGGGGATTTCACCCAATCGCTGTATCTGTATATCTTTCCTCCTCTGACCTGATAGAATATAAGTTCTTTCGCTGTTCTTCTGTCATTGGGGGTAATGGTAAAAGGCGCGCCCAGATCCCAAGGGGTTTTCCAATCCTTGAAGCTCTCCATCATATTCATGTAATTTTCAGATGTCAGACCCTTGTATCCGTATTTCTTCAAGGTTCTTTCAGTCAATTCTATAACAAATTGTGTTCCGCGAACACCCCTTACATAGTACTCGTCAGGATCCTTCCCATGATACTTCTGCCTCATCTTTATGCATTTCTTTATACCTGGGTGATCTTTTTCAACCTGTGGCAGATAGTTGTATGTGGTAAAAATATACCCTTCACATAGCTCAGGTCCCACTCGGCGTAACATTTCTGCACCGGTGGTCCACCAGAGGGCGGCCACTTTTATTTTTCCTTGAAGACCCAGTGACTGCATGTTTTTCAAAAAGACAGTGCATATCTGGCTCAGGCCTTGCATCCAGATCCAGTCTACCCCTTTGTCCTTCAATCGAAGGATCTGGGGAGTTAAATCGATGGGAACAACGGGTGGATACTCTTGACCTACAACATCGACACCAATTGTTTTCCCAAACCTCGTGCCCGGCTCTACAGCCGCCCTGCCGTAAGCCGTATCAGGGCCTATGATACCCACCTTCATGGTCCCTTTTTTGCCTTCCTTGTCCCATTCGGCCTTTGCCATCCTCAGGAATGTGCCGAATTGATCTCCGTAGCTGCAACCGTCTATGTAGGTCCATTCAGGTGGATAGAGCTGAGGATCACTCTGACCGTAATTGAGGGGACAGAGTATCTTATCCTTCTTCAACAACCTCTTCAATGCTTCACCTTCCGGAGATGAAGCGAGCCAGAGTAATTGAGCCCCTGCCCTCTTGTACCTCTTGTAGTGAGAAAATGCCCGTGCCATCATATTGCCGGTCTCTCCCCAGATAAGCTTAACGGGATGACCATCTATTCCGCCCTGCTCATTGACCCATCTGTAGTAATCAAGCATACCCTCCCAAAGATCGGGTACCAGGACTCCATAAGGGCCTGTCAGATCGACAAAACCATAATGTTTGATTGTCGGTTTCTTCGCGTCTGTTGGAGACACAAAGGCCAGCATAACAAAACACAACAGAACGATAAAACCAACAATTATTGTTCTGTTTAAATTCCTTTTCATAATGATATAACCTCCTTCTTCATTACTTCTTTTCGTCTTTGACCATGGTTGTCCCAACTTTCGCGGTCTCGAATCGTTGTCGCATGCCGCCCGATGGCATCTCCTCACCAATAACGACTGCAGTACCTCTTGCTTTCCATTCAGCGGAACCGCTTTCAATTGCCGGCCACGCTATAGCAGCAAGAGAAGGAATCTTGAGGAGAGTCATGGGGACCTCGAACTCAACTGTTTCTCCGGCGAAAACATCGACCCAAACTTCTGCTGTCTTGGACTTTGCAGGAAAAAATATAATGGTTTCCTCAGAAAGCCCAAATGCCATACTGCCGATCACCAAATCGCACTGATTGGGATTGGTCGCCTCAAAAATTACTGTAAGATCAGCCTTGGGAACCAGAGCTAAAAGTGCGTTCGCAGGAACATCAACCGGCCCTATCTTCTTGTCCTTACCCATGCCCAAAAGTTTCAGCCAACCGCTCTTTGATTCGCCTTTGGCAAGTTTTTTCGCCATGAGGATTTTGTCACTCAGGATCTTCTCCGCTCCCATTTTTACTTCCACACTCTTTAATGTAATCGTAAGTTCTTTGGGCGGAGCTTTCACCGTTGTGCCCTTCAAGGTAGCACAGCCAAAGAAAAATAAAGAAATGAGTACTACTGTTAATAACCTTTTCACCATTGTCCCTTACCTCCTTTCTAAATTTTTTGAGGAACTTGCCTCCTTTATTAAGCTTCGGTCATTCTGAATCACAATCGTTGCCATTGTTAATAGTTAAAGGGGTGAAGTCTGTATGAATGCTTAAATAATTCCCATCTGTGAGCAATACCTCTGGGCTCAAATATTAAAAAAAGCATTGTAACGACAGCAAAAGTAATCAAACCCATGGAAGATACAATGTTACCTCCAGTACCACTCAGCATGGAATCCAGTACTGGAGCGACATAATTCACTCCTTCTCCCAGAAGTCTCCAAAAAAAGGCAGCAAATACAGCTCCCATTATAGTCCCAAGTCCGCCGACAATCAGAAATGCCACATAATATACCGTATCGAGGATAGGGAAAAACTCAGTGTTTATATAGGTAACATAGTGTCCCCACAGTGCACCGCCAATACCTGCATAGAAATTTCCTATGGCAAATGACAATAACTTATAACGAAAAATATCTATACCCATAACTTCCGCGGAAATATCATTGTCCCGAATAGCCACAAACGCTCTTCCCGTCTTTGTTCTGACCAGGTTTTTCGCCCCAATTCCCATGATCACCGCAATAAAAGCCACAAGATAAAAATAGCTCACATCAGTATCGAAAACAAACCCAAAGAGAACAGGCGAAGCGCACTCAATTCCTTCTGCACCGAATGTCCATTTTTTAAACACCTCATTCACCAGGTAAAAGAAGATGAAATGAGCTGAAATGGTCGGTATGACCATGTAAAGGCCTTTGCATCGCACTGTTGATGTTCCTATGAGCAGCCCGTACATTGCCGCACCAAGACCAGCCACGGGAAGAGCAAAAAAGAAGTTCCACCCCAAGTGATGTGTGAGCAAAGCCGACACATAGGCCCCAAAACCAACAAAGCCGGCATGTCCCAGGGTAATTTGCATAGTATACCCCACCATGATCTGCACACCAAACATTGCTATCACGGTCGTGCCTATTATTACTCCGAGGCTCAAGAGATGATCATTAAGATACAGCGGCATTGTAAATAAAAATATCAGAAAAAGAATAAAGAGGGTCCAATGGGTCTTGGTCCGCAGCACCGCTTTATCCTGACTGTATTTGACGTCGAATACTCCACAAGGTCTCCCTTTCATTTATTGATTCCCTCCCGAGTTTAAATCCTTTCTATCCTTTCCAATCCAAAGAAACCGTAAGGCCTCCAGAAACTCACAAGAAACATGACAATAAACGGGGCCGTTTCAGCAATTCCCCCACCCAATATTCCTGCCATGTAGCCTCCCACCATGGACTGTACTATCCCTATGAGGAGCCCGGCGATGATGGCGCCTGGGAATGATTCCAAACCACCGAGGAGTGCAACGATAACACCATACACTCCCACAAAATCAAGGTCTTGACTGATTCCCTGAATTGCTCCCACAAAAAAAGCCGTCACCAAGAACAAGAGAAGGCAGATGATCCATGTATTTGAAAATACTCTTGTTGTCTTGATCCCCAGATTCTCCGCAACGATAACATCCTCTGCGGTCACCCTCATAGCCAATCCAGACCGAGTAAATTTAAAATAGGCCATCAGACCTCCAATGGTAAGAGCACAAAGAATGATGCACCAGATCATAATTTCCGGTATGCCTATCCCTCCTATGAAGACAGTGGGTCTTCCGGCAAGCCATGTTGGAAACATCTTCGGATTCCCGCCCCAGAATAAAAATGATGTCCCGCGAAAGAAAAACCAGATCATATCAGTCAGGATAATCGCTGCGAGAATCGGCTGCCCTATCAATGGACGAAGAGCAAAACGTTCAACTATCCATCCGACGAGAACAGCCGCAGCAATCGATGCTATGATAGCCAATACAACAGGGAGCTTGAGCTGAACAAGAAACATCCATGACAGGTAGGCGGTTATCAATAGCAGTCCACCCGGTGCCAGATTGAGCACCTTGGTTGCCTTATAGACGATCACCACACCAAGGGCTGCCAGGGCATAAATAAGCCCGATGGCTATTCCACTTACAAAAAGTTGGACAAAAGTATTCATCCTAAATCATCCTCCCATTCTAATCCAAGCCATGAACATGAATCTCAGTTTTAATAACCCCTTTTCTGCCGTCCCTATAGGTTACAGGAGCCTCAACATGAATTACATCTTTTTCTTGATACAATGATTCAATGATGTCCTCATAACGCTTTTCCACAAAAGTTCGCCTCAGTTTTCTTGTCCTCGTCAATTCAGCCTCATCAGGGTCGAATTCTTTATGAAGGTTCACAAATCTCTTCACATGAGCAAATTCAGGTATCTCTTTATTCACCTTGATTATCTCTCCCCGTATTAAGTCCGCAACTTCAGGTTTTTGCGACAAATCAACAAAAGTCGTATAGGCGATTCGTTTCTTCTCAGCCCATTTTCCAACATTCCCATAATCGATGTTTATGAGTGTGCCTATGTAATCCCTGTCTTTGCCCCCCACAACTACACAGTCTCTGATATATGGACTGAAACGCAGGCGAATCTCAATATATTGGGGAGAGTACTTTTCACCACCCTTCAATTCTAGAAGCTCATCCACCCTGTCCCAATAAATGAGATGCCCCTCATCATCAAAGAAACCCGAGTCTCCTGTATAATACCAACCGTCTTTTATTTTTTCAGCTGTAGCTTCAGGATTCTTATAGTATCCCGAGAAAAGCCCGGGATTTTTCACGACAATCTCGCCATCAATGATCTTGATTTCACATCCTTCTATGGGTGTTCCGACGCTGTCATACTTAAAGTCTGCTTGTCTGGGAATGGTCACGACACTTGCTTCTGTAGAACCATATATGTTTTTCAGGTTCAATCCTAAGGCATGAAAAAACCGGATGATGTCGGGGCTTACGGCAGCTCCTGCAGTATACCCTACCCTGGTTCTTGCAAAACCCATCCTGTGCCGTAACGATCTGAGGGCAATGAGATTGGCAAAGAGATAAAGCCCTTTCCAAAGTACGCCGGGTTCTTCTTTCTTCTCAGCGAAGTCTGTCATTTTATGACCGATCTTCATTGCAGTATTGTAAAGAAATCTTTTCCAACGTAGTGTATCAGCAATCTTCACCTGTATCTCTGAGACCATGATTTCCCACAAACGGGCGCTGTAAAAAAGAATTTGCGGTCCGAGATCGACAATGTCCTCTTGCACCGTTTCAGACTCTTCGGGAAAACTCACGCATAACGCCCCATCAAGCCCTGATGCTATTCCAAGAAACTGTTCCGCGGCCCATGCCGGTGATACATATGAAAGATATTCATCTGTATCATACCATGGGTCCACCGATCTGATCCCGCGGCCGAAAAAGATGGCGCTGTCATGACTCATCATCGCTGCTTTTGGAAGTCCTGTCGTTCCTGAAGTGTAGCAGAAACAAGCAATATCGCTTCCCTTTCCCGCTCTTACATTTTCTTCATAGAGGTCAGGATGGTCCAATTCATACTTCTTGCCTATCTCTTCCAGCCCTTCAAAACTCAAAAGAATAGGATCATCATACGACCAAAGTCCTTTTGGGTCCCAGTATATGACTCTCTTCACATTGGGGATCGCATCTTCATCCTTTAAATTGAGAAGTTTGTCGCACTGCTCTTGATCTTCGGCAAAGACGAACTTTGCATCGGAATGGTTGACATAGTATTTCACTTCTTCATCCATGGAATCCACGAAAATCCCAATGGCTGTCCCCTTTGCTGATTGAACTGCCAACTCAGCCCAATAGTACTGCGGATCATTGTCTCCAATGATACATACCTTATCCCCTTGTTTCAGACCCAGACTGATCAGGCCAAGAGAACACCACTTCACATGTTCATAGTATTCTTTCCATGTGTATGTGAGCCATAACCCAAAATCTTTCTTGCGCATAGCCACCTTTGAGTCACCATATCTCAGATAGTTCCGCAACATCAATTTTGGAAGGGTATCAATGTCTTTCTCTGTCGTCATGATCCTCTCCTTTTGCATCTACTCCTTATCCCAGCCACCTCTTTCTTCTCTTGTAATGCTTTATGGTTTTGTAGCTCTTCTTTTCACCCACTTCTGTCAGTCCCATGTAAAATTCCTTGATATCTTCATTATCCAGTAGCTTGGGTCCTGTATCATCCAGCACCACTCGTCCGTTTTCCATGACATATCCGTAATCCGCAATCTGAAGGGCTGCTCTGGCATTCTGCTCCACAACCAGGAGTGATATCTTCTCTTCTTTGTTGAGTCTTTCAATGATGCTGTATATTTCCTTTACGAGCATCGGGGCCAATCCCAATGATGCCTCGTCTAAAAGCATCAATTTGGGACGAGACATGAGCCCTCGCCCGACAACGAGTTGTTGCTGCTCACCACCTGAAAGATAGCCGGCGGTTTGATTACGTACATCTTTCAACCTTGGAAAGAATTCATACACTCTGTCAATATCTTTTCTCATCTCAGCACGTGAGGGATTTCTTCCAATGGCACCTGCAACAAGGTTTTCTTCTACTGTAAGTTGTTCCAGTGTTCTCCTGCCTTCCATTATCTGAACGATCCCCATATCGACTATAGCCTTTGTTCTTAGCCCGTCGATTCTGACTCCGTTGTATTCGATTGACCCGTCTGTAACCTTGCCCTCCTCCGGGTATAACATGCCTGATATGGCTTTAAGAGTCGTACTCTTACCTGCTCCGTTCGCACCCAACAATGAAACGATCTGTCCCTCTGGGACCTCTATTGTCACCCCCCTGAGAACAAGGATGACGTTTTGGTATTTCACTTCGATATTATTTAACAGGAGCATCTATATCCCTCCATTATCTAATATTCTTCTTCTCCAAGATACGCTTTGATAACATCTTGATTATCCTTGATTTCGTCGGGGATACCTTCAGCGATCTTCTTTCCCCAATCGAGGGCGACAACCCTGTCGGCGATATCCATTACCACATCCATCTCATGCTCCACAAGTACGATTGCCGGTGATTCCTTAATCACAGTTTCCCATTTAGCTTCTTTTATGTCGAGAACATACCTCGCCATGTCTTCCTTCTCCTCCATATTCATCCCTGCCATGGGTTCATCAAGGAGAAGGACTTTCGGTTCCATAGCCAACGCTCGTCCCAATTCTATTCTCTTTCTCACGCCATATGGGAGTATTCCTACGTGTTGATGTCTATAAGGCTCCAGTTCCAAAAAGTCCATAATATATTCTACTTGCTCTCTGTGTTCAATCTCAGTTTTTAAAGCAGTACCGAAATAGAAAAAACCTGAGAGGAAGCTTTGCTTCATCATGATGTGCCTGCCTGAAAGAAGATTATCCACAGCAGAAAGCCCTGTATAAAGCGCAAGATTCTGAAATGTTCTGGCCATCCCCATGGCAGCGATCTTACTGGGTTTGAGTTTATTGATTCTTTTCCCTAAAAAAGAGATATTTCCTCTCTGTGGACGATAAAACCCTGATATGGAATTGAGAATAGACGTCTTGCCGGAACCATTGGGGCCGATAAGGGCGAGTATTTCATCCTTTTTTATATCTATATCTATTCCTACCAGTGCCTTTACTCCCCCGAATGATAAGTGAATATCTTTCAGAGTGAGGACAACCCCATCTTGATGCATAACCAACTCCCAACTTTCTAATGATTTTTATAAAGTGATTCTATGGAACCATATGACCATATGAAATTATATCGCCCTCTATAGAGAGACACGCATCTCATATCTAATAGACGAGAACCATAATTTTTTTTAGCGCAATGAAATAAGAAAGCTCTCGTAAGTTTCTTTCATGTGTCACCCTGAAGTAAAGCGCCAGGGTTATTTGCTAAATATGTTATCAATATTTCTGTTGGTTGATTTTGGGTCAAAAATGAAAAGATTGGCAGTCATTAAGACCTGAGAGAAGAATTCAGGAAAGAATTGAATATCTCACATGAATAGTCAATAAAGAACTTCACAAGAGCATATCAGCAGTAAAATGAAGAGGATAATTTAAATCATCCAGGTCTTATTAATAAGCAAAAAATGAATGAACATTCACTCACTTAAGTGTTTGGTTATTACCATAAGTAAATGCAGTTGTCAAGTCAGGTTAATTAAAAATTATAATTTGGGGAATATTTCAGCTTTTGAAAAGAGACGCTTCAAAGACAGTCAGTTTTTTTATACTGCAACAATTGAGTTAAAAGATAATTTTTTTGAGTAAGTTAGGCTAGAGAAATCTCTTTGAGTTGAAGATGTTCTGACCAGTATTCATCCAGAAATAAGATCTTTTTCGTACGGTCAAGGAAGACGAAAAATTGAACCGCAGGAATACAAGAGGAATTTTGAGGATGAAAAATCTGCATCTGATGCTGGGATAGCAGAAATTAATATAAATTGATGGACATTAACCAAGTTCTCCTACTTCTTCACCCCTGATTGTCTTTCTGAACACCTCACTTTCTTCGATCAACCTCTCCTTGTTTCCCTCTTTAACAACTTCAACTTGAGGAAATGATTCCCGATGTAAAAGGAAAAGCTGATCAATCAGGATTTGTTCTGCTCCACACGTCTTCATTGTATGATGCGACCAGTTCATTGCCATTTCCATAACACCGTCTTTCCCTTCTTTGGAAAATACATCGGCCAGAATCGATGTTATACAGGCATTACCGGAAATACAGGTGATATCTGCTTCCCGGACGGCATATCTGTTACCGTTGAAAGATACTGCTAATCCACCATGTGTTCTCACCAAATTCATTGCCTGAATATCGGTAATACTGTCTCCCACATACATGACATTGTTGAGATCCCCTCCAGTCATTTCAAGGCTATGAAGTATGGCATTTGCTTTCTCATGCCCGCCTATTGGATTGATACCATTTAATATCTCGCTAGATTTCATCGATGCCATCTCTTCCCAAAAGAATCCGTCAAGTCTCTTGACTGTCTTCTTCACTGCAAGTGGAAAATTATTAAAATGATGTACATAAGAAGCTATATCAAGAGTCGGCAATGAATCTATCTCTTCTCTGATCTCTTTCAGCCTATTGATCTCGTCCGCTTCCAACTCATATCTATCTATATCAAGTTTTGTACAATACACATGGCCTTTGTCAAAGCCGATGAAATCGCAAAGAGCATTTAAATACTGTTCATAGCTGGTGCTTATTATAAAGGAAGGAAGTATATTACGAATGTATTTTAAGGAGAAGACTGCTCCAGGAACGACAACAATACTATTTGCACTATATTCTTTGATGGCTTGGTTTGTGGCCCCATAGGCCTTTAAAAACGGCAAGATCAGTTTGAGGGTATCTCCTGCTTTATAGCCGGATTTCTTCACTACGTCTG
>JAXHSZ010000266.1:0-12645 GCA_034190725.1 Thermodesulfobacteriota bacterium | reverse complement strand
TGCCTGGTATGGATGGAATAGAAGCCCTCCAAGAAATCAAAAAGAGATTTCCTCTCATTGAAGTGATCATGCTCACAGGTCACGCCACTGTTGAATCGGCCATAGACGGTATGAAGCTTGGGGCATATGATTACCTGATGAAACCGTGTGATATAGATCAGTTACTGGCGAAGATTCAAGAGGCTAAAGACAAGAAGAGGAGACACGAGGAGAAGATAAGAGAGGCGAGAATCAAGGAACTCTCATCCAAGTTTGATTGAAAAGTGAAGATATGAACGTGGAAAGAGATAAAACAAAGAGGATACAAGTTCTCCTGGTAGATGATGAAGAAGGCTATGTCAGTGTTTTGTCCAAGAGATTATCGAAAAGGAATATTTGCGTAACTTCTGCTTTGAGGGCATCAGACGCTATTCAGCTCCTTCGGGAGAAAAACTTTGATGTGGCTATTCTGGATTTAAAGATGGAAGATATGGACGGTATTGAAACCCTTGGGATATTTAAGAAGATCTATCCGGAGATGGAGGTGATCATGCTCACAGGCCACGGTTCGGAAAAAGCTGCTAGTGAAGGTTTAAGTCTGGGGGCTTTTGATTATCTTACAAAACCATGCGATCTGGACGAGTTAATGGCCAAGATTAAGGATGCATATCGTAAAAAGTCTTCCTCAGATTGACGACAGCGGATGATATGTCTTCTTTCAACGATGATAGTACAATTCGCAGTTACCATTTGTTGTTTTTTGGTTAATAATGAATAGAAATACACGGATCATCCTATGATTCAGACTTAAATTGAGGGAAACATACTCTGAATGTCTTTATTAATCTTTGATCTATAATGGTTGACCGATGCGTTGTTCGCCATGATCATATCGATCTGTCTGGTGTGGAGAGTCAGGTAACCCAGGATTTCAAGATGTTTATACATATAATCCTTTTCATAGCCCTCTAACCTGGCTATCAGGTTATCTTCATTTACCTCTACTCTGAAATCATGTTCTTCCAAAATATCCTTTATCAGCATAACCCTTTTCAATTTCCTGTGGTAATCTGCAGCGCCGCCTTTGAACTGAAAGCTGATATAATTTTCACTTGGCCTGTCACTTACAAGGGCTTCTAGGATAGAAAAGTGATATCCGAGTCTTGAAGTCAGGCTGCAATAATTTTTCGATATCATAAAATAATTCCTGTCTGCAAACTGGGAACGAGTGCCGGGGATTAACGACCTGTTTACAGTTGACTGAAACATAACCGACATCAATCCCTTCCCGTCGATTGCAGGTGGCCCGTCCCAGGGGATTGCAGTAAATCCTTTCCAGAAGGCCAGCATGGGAGCGGACACAATGTCTTCCAGTTTGACATACTTTCCCCTCACTTCTCTTTTGAATCCGTCGTCAAGGTTCAATATCCACCACTGCATCGGCACTTTATAGTAAAGTTGTTTGCTGGATCTTTCAGAAAAATTGTGTTCCTTGCCGAAATTGAACATCTCTTGCACCGCTTTTTCATGAATAAAGCGGGTAATATCATGGAAGGTCTTACAGTTTTCAGGGGCAAAGTCCAAAGAGTCCGGATCCAAAAGGTTCAAAGGGGTGATAAGTCTGCCAACCTGTTTCAGAGTGTCATAAACGGGGCTCCCCTCCATGAGTGTCTTTTTTGAAGCTGGACCAGTCAGCAGATAGTCTATCTTGCCTTGATAGATCACAAGACTGTTTGCATCAACCGTCACCAGATCACCGTTTTTCATCTTTTCCATAACGGCATCAACCCCGAACAGAGCGGGAACCTCAAACTCTCTGGCAACATTTGCAAGATGCCCCGCGAAACTTCCCTGTTCGGTAATCACTGCGGCGGCACGGTTTAGGAGAGAGGCCCACCTGGGAAGCGCCTGCCGGGCTACAAGCACTGCTCCTTTGGGAAACTGGAGAACATCTATGTCCCTGTTTACCAGGTACACGGTTCCGCTTGCCGAGCCCGGGCTTGCAGTCACCCCTCCCCTTGCGATAATCGGCTCTTTGCCGGATTTTAGATCTTCCTTGTAATCCCTTTTTTGCAGCTCCGTCTGTTGCAAAGGACGACATTGCAGAATATATATCGTGCCCTCGCTATCGACGGCCCATTCAATATCCTGGGGGGTCGCATACACTTCTTCGATCTGAACTGCAAGTTTCGCCAGAGCGTATATCCGGTCTTGATCAATAGCTGGGAGATTCTTTACATTCCCGGTCAGGTCCATTCGGCAGACCCCTTCATGGGGAAAACAAACAAACTTTCTTTCCTTGACTCTTATATCCTGCTGAATGATCGACATGGGCTCTTCCCTTGATACAATAAAAAGGTCACATGCATCGCTCCCGTCAACTACCGACTTCGGCAACCCCCACGCAGCGTTTATAAAAATGGAATCATCACTCACATCAAAGGGATTACGTGAATAGGTAACTCCGCCGGAAAAAGCATCGACCATCGTCAGACATCCCACACACATGGGAATATCTTCATCCTTGAACCCCCTGTTCAATCTGTACGTTATCGCCTGAAGACTGTATTTGCTTGCAATTACCTCCTTATAGGCGTGATTAATATTTTCTTTGCTTACGTTCAATACGGAGCGATACTGACCAGCAAATGTACTTCCTGCAACATCTTCACCAACGGCGCTGCTTCGCAATGCCATTGTTATTTCTTTTCCTGCCTCTTCCTCAATGTGCCTCCATGCTTTCATAATGGAGACTGCAAGGTCTTCTGGCACCGTGGATCTGATAATAAGCTGCTGAATTTCGGAACTTAGGGTATAGAGTCCTTCCATATGATCTGCATCGGCGGACTGAAAACGTCTGTTTATCTCAGCCTGTAAGTCGTTATGTTCGATGAACCTTTCATATGCATACGATGTTATTGCAAAACCGGCTGGCATTGTTAAAGACAACTTGTTTTTGATCTCGCCAAGGTTCGCCATCTTACTCCCCACATGATCGGCCATCTCTCTACCGATTACATTCAAGGGGATAACCAGCCGTTCGTCTTCTGCCGATTTTTTTGGGGTAAGTAACTTTTCTATGCTCTGCTGTATATGATCAAACCTTTTATAGAGCTTTTTATACTTTCCTGGTGCGAGGCCGTCTATTTTTCTAATCATACGAAAGACATTTACGGAAATCGATGTGCACCTTGATCTGATAAAGGACATACCGAAAGGTCTGGAACCGGTCAGCGCCTTTTCAATGTCTGCCATAATATCAAGAGACTTGTTATTGGCGCTCAGAAGGAGCTTAAAGCTATGATGTCGCTCTTTAAATTCCACACGAAGCTGTTCCACATTAACGGCTTCTCTTCCCTGTTTCTTCATGAAAAGCTTATTCAAAATACCAGGAAATATACCCATAACCATCTTATCTTTGTTTGCCATTGAAGCGGCTTCTTTCAAAAAACTCAACTGTTACGATATAATAAAAAAGGCTCTAGGCAGGACATTAGATTCTGGCCACCTACAGCCTTTCTTCCGAAAACCAATCACCAAATAACGCTGATTTACACACAATACATGATTATTAAACTATGATCCGATTCATTAATGTTCAAGCTGTAAGCCCCATCCTTCGAATAAGAACATAATGGCGAAACCATACCACAATGTATAGATCACATAGAACACAAGAGAGAAGACAACAAGGCCGAACCTTTCCGATATCCTTTGAGGCTCGATTTCGTAATAGTTGTAAGAGGTTTCAACAGCCTTTTTTTTCACTAATTCAATGACATGAGCCTCCTTGAACTTCTTCTGTTTCTTTAATTCTTTGTCCATTAATTTAAATGAATTCCACCAGTTATAAAGAACCCGCTTTTCATCGTAGCCGTACTTGTCCACAACTGTCTTGCTGTTATTTGCATACATCATGTCTGCATCGATAAGGCAGTTTTCAAGGATCATGCCCAGGTCCCCTGTAACTTTGAGACGAGCCCCGGACACATCCGCCATTGCGCCGCTTTTCGTAAAAAGAAGAGCCGTCTGTTCAGCTTCGTTCTCGTCCGTCATGGGGAGCGTAATGCTTACTGAGTTGCCTTTAAATTTATCCGTTTCTTCCTTTACTTTAGGAATATAATATGCCGATCCCTTTGATATGGAGTTGTACAGAGCGTCCAGGTACTCAAGTCCGTTTTCCCCTTTGAAAACAGGCATAAACATAATTATCAGAATAGCAAAAAAAGCGATTAACAACCCAAGGCCGGTATAGAATTCTTTCTTATAAGTGATCATCTTTTTGCCCCCTTTCCTTTCAGGGTTCCAATATTTGAAAGAAACGTACCAATCACCCAGACGGAAAACACCCCGATTACGACAAAAAAGGCCCATATTCCGAATTTCTCCAGTATGGCGGCGGTTCCCTTTGATATTGGAATGATATCCAGTTCGCCCAATTTACCCGGCAGGGCAAAGATACGATTGACAAAACCGGATAAAACGGCCATTGCGTAGAAGCCGCGGATTGTGATGCCCGGCACCACCTTTGTAACCATCGCCCCTATCTGGATGCCGATCAGAGAGCCCAAAAGCATACCCATAGCCAGCGTATAAAAGACAAATCCATAGATGGCATACTGGCTTATTGAGGTATATCCGGCCGTGAAAATGATTTGGAAGATGTCGGTCCCCACCGTGGTCATGGACGATACGCCGAGCATATATACAAATATGGGAAAGGTCAGAAATCCACCTCCAACACCCATGATTCCTGCAGCCATTCCGACCATGGCCCCGCTGAGGACAAGGAAAATCCAGGAGATGCTTCGCCCTGTGGGGGTAAGACCGTAATCGAATTTGACCATAGGAGGAATCTTTATGGACTGAATCCTCCTTGGAAGATTGCCCATCTCGGCTCCTTCAATTTTTCCGTCATGGACGCTCCCCCCATGGGGTGCATGGATATCACCTTCGTTTTTTCTTGCTTTGAGAAAATCCGTCAATGCATAAATTCCAAGAAAGCCCAGCATACAAGAATATATGGTCGTGATAAAAGCGTCGCTGAGTACAGGATTGATTTCGTAAAGCAAACGGTTTATAATACCGCCTGCCGTTGCTCCTATTATTGCCCCAATCAAGAAAACCGCGGCAAGGGGAACCGAGACGTTCCCCAGCTTTCTGTGAATCACGCTTCCCATTATGGCTTTGGCAAAAATATGAAAGAGATCCGTTCCAACGGCCAATATGCCCTTAATACCGGCGCTCATCAGTGCCGGCGCTATAATGAACCCCCCTCCGGCACCAATACAGCCGGTAACAAGACCAGCACCCAGACCGATCAATATGGAGATGACAAATATGCCTGTACTGTAAAAGGCCGGACTGTAAGCCTTTTTCCCTCCCAGCACATCCGGCAGGGCAGTGCTGATCTGTTCTGCAAATGCAAGTCCCATGAATAATACCGGAAGCATGAGAAGACCAAGAACAAAAAGCCTTTTCTTATCTCCGAGTATTGTAGTGGACATGTCCAGCTCCCACTTCGCATGTGCTCTAGCGCCCATCATCATAAACCTGCCCCACTCCCTAAATAATTTCATCTCAATACCGCTCCTCCCTCTTCCGTTATTTCAGAAAATCAATCCGTGAGAAATCTTTACTGATGAGAATCTCTTATCCTCTCCATACTCGTTATCTTTTCCTCCTGTATCTTCTTTTTCTTAGAGGCGTCCTCAATCTTGTACAGGAGTTCATCGATATCCGCAGGCTTCATAAGATAATCGAAGGCACCTTGTTCCATTCCCTCAATGGCCACCTCAATTGAAGCATGACCCGTCAGCATAATCACTTCGATTAAAGGATTTATCTCCTTAATCTTCTTCAAAGTTTCTATACCGTCAATACCGGGCATTCTCACATCCAGAACAACGACATCAATGCTCTTTTCCCTTACGACGGCAAGAGCTTCTTCACCACTCTTCACTCCGCTGATATTCAACCTTCGTTTCTTCAGCCTTTTTACCAGTGTTTCTAAAAACTCTACTTCATCATCGACCAGCAGGATGTCAAAATCATCCATTAAGGGTACTCCTGTTCATTATCTTTCAAATACGTTCTCGATCATTTCCTTCCGGATGGGAAAATAACTCGGATCACAGATAAAACAATATAGTTGAACTGCCATCAAGTGTCAAGTTTAAAGCGAATAATTGTTTGAAATACGTCACTTGTGTTCCGAATATGATCCATTGTCATGCATCGCTGCCATTTAAATTTGATGAATAAGTACATGTATGAGGAAAAGAAATTGTCAAATGGAAAAAAGTGTAGTATATTTAAATATTATATGTTTTATTTCATACACAAGATGCTCCTTTAATGAGTGAGTGTCCATCCGGAAATGAGGTATTTTTTGCAAGGTCAAGGAAAACCAGGATTTTAGCTGCAGGATACGTTTGATTGGATATTTTGAAGACTAAAAATCCGATTCTGACCTGTCTGCGTGCGACCTCGCACAGGCGGGTGCAAAAATTATTGAAAAGAGCCTTTCCGGATGGACACCGGCTGAGGGCCCGCTCGTGAAAACTTTGCTGTACAAAGACCTTCAAAGAAAGATGTTAATTCTTACAATGGTGGTGTCTTTTGCTCCCCTTATTGTTTTAGGAGCAACGATGTATTATCAATTTGCCCTTACTCTAAAATCCAATACCGAAGAACAGATAAAATATCGTGCTCAAGCTCAGGCGGAAGCGGTTGATCTTTTTTTAAAGGAACGCACCGCAATTCTGTGTGCTATGGCAGATACTCATTCTTTCAGAGAAATGGTTCAGGAGGAGTTTCTGTCCTCCATTTTTAAAGTAATGAATTTAAGGGCTGGGGCTTTTGTTGACCTGGGTGTTATTGATACAAAGGGCATTCACCAGGCCTATGTGGGGCCTTATGATCTCAGGGGGCGGAATTACTATGAGGAGCCGTGGTTTGCGGAAGTTATGAGCAGAGGTGCATTTATGAGTGATGTATATATGGGTTTCAGGAAGCTGCCTCATTTTATTATAGCTGTTCGACGTCGTGAAAACAAAGAGAGTTGGATTCTCAGGGCAACCATAAACCCTGGGATTTTGAAAGAAATTGTCCGATCCGCGCAGGTCGGACGAACAGGGGACGCATATCTCATCAATAGAGATGGAATCTTTCAGACCCAAACACGTTTTACAGGCGATATACTGTCTCAATCAAATCTGAAGACAAGCCTCTTTGGAAAGAGAGTGACAACCGTAGAACTTAAAAACGATCAAGGAAAGAATATGATCTATGCGGGCAGCTGGCTTGGAAACGACAAATGGCTTCTTATAATCAGTCAGAACCCGACTGAGCAGATGGCAAGTCTCTTTGCTGTTCGAAATGTGGAGATATTCATCATTGTCATCGGCTTTCTCGCTATTGTCATGACTACCGTCTTTACAACGCGCCTTGCTGTGAGCCGGATACAACAGTCGGACATGAAGATGCAAGAACTCAATGCGCAACTGGTCCAATCAGACAAACTGGCGGCTTTAGGCAAAATGGCTGCAGGGGTTGCCCATGAGATCAATAATCCACTGGCGGTTATTATACAAAAAACCGGATGGATGGAAGATCTTTTGGCTGAAGAAGAATTCCAGAAAAGCCGGAATCTGGATGAATTCAAACTCTCCATAAAAAAGATCGAAGAGCATGTTGAACGGGCCAAAAAGGTTGTTCATAATATGCTTGGATATGCCAGAAGGATGGAACCCAGACTTGAGAATGTAGATATAAATGATACAATAAATCAGACAATAAGTCTTTTGGAGAATTATTCGCGGATAAACAATATAGAAATCCGAACGGATCTCTCCAAAGATCTTCCGATTATAGCAGGCGACCAGAGCCAACTCCAACAGGTCTTTTTGAATCTGCTCACCAATGCCATTGACGCTATAGGCAAAAACGGTCTCGTTCAAGTGAAAAGTCAGCGAACAAACTCTTCCATTTATGTCAGTGTATCGGATAACGGGCAGGGGATACCGGTTAAAAAGCAAAAGAATGTTTTTGATCCTTTTTTCACCACAAAAGAGCCTGGAAAGGGAACGGGACTCGGACTGTGGGTCAGTTATAGTATTATTGAAAAGATGGGGGGGGCGATACGCGTAGAAAGCAGTGTCGGAAAAGGTTCTACCTTTACCGTTGAGGTGCCGATTGTGGCACGGGAAAGGAGATAGGATCGAGGAGGTCATATGCATTATTTCAATGTCTTGATTGTTGATGACGAAGAAGATTTTTTGGAAACCATTACAAACCGCTTGAAAAAACGAGATGTTGACGCAACGGGGACCCGAAGCGGGGAGGAAGCTCTGGAAGTACTGAAGGAAAAAACCTTTGATGTCGTTGTTCTGGATATCAAAATGCCCGGAGGCATGGACGGCATAGAGGTGTTGAAGGAAATCAAAAAATTATACCCTCTTACCGAGGTTATCTTACTCACCGGGCATGCCTCCGTTGAAACGAGTATAGAAGGGATGAAACTCGGGGCCTTTGATTATCTTATGAAACCCATAAAGCTGGAAGAGCTTCTGCAAAAAATTGCCCAGGCAATTGAGAAGAAGGACGCTCAAGAACAAAAGGTCCGATCAGCCCAGATAAAAAAGCTGCTCCGATATTGGTAATGACGGTTTGCGTACGCCGGTAAACAAGATGATATTACCTGTGTACTGGTCTCCATTTGTACGTGACAATAACACCATGAAACAAATTGTCACTTTTTGTAATGAGTTACCATCTTTGAAGGAGGAATATCAAAGATGCATAGACAAAACCAGGGGAGGGTCGGGCTGTATGTCCAAGGTAAAGAGTTTGCATGTAATTTCAGAAAAAAACGACATTGAATCCTTTGAAACAGAAGATGCACTGGTTTCTGAGCATGTCTTAGAACATAACACAGATATAATTCTGGTTATCGATGTCACAAATTATAAAATCGTGTGGGCAAACCAAGCCTTCTGTAAACTGAGGAAAACCGAATTAGAGCAGATCAGAAATAAGACTTGTTATGAAATCCTTAAGGCACTTCATCATCATTGTCCTGTTGGAGAACGTATATGTCCGATTCAGCTTGCTGTACGCTACGATAATGAATCTGAAGTATTCCGTAATCGCTACTCATGCATTTTGGGAAAGGAGGAGAGGATTTCTTTTACCCAGGCCATACCTGTCAGGGGAGATGATGGTCGATTTGACCGTTTGGTGCTCTATGCGAAGGATGTAACCGATTTTCCAGACCGGGAAGACACGATGCATCACGAAAGGGAACTCTTAGAAAGAATATGGGAAACCACCAGTTCGTTTATCGTAACTCTGGACAGGGAAGGAAGGATTACATACTTTAATGCAGCCGCCAGAACCATATCAGGATATACCCTGGACGAGGTTATTGGGAGAGAATGGGAATCCATATTCGGTGTCTTTGAAAATACGGACATTGAAAAAGGTAACTTACTGATCACAAAAGATGGCCGAAAACGATATATGACATGGAACAATACGTTTATGAAAGATACCGAAAAGAACATCGTAGGCGTAGTCTGTATAGGTCAGGATATAACAGAGAGAGAAAAAGCAAAGCGAGACCTGGACATATTACACCAGTTCACCGAGAGGATAATATCGAGGCCGACCCTATCCAATATAACAATGCATCTATTCGAGATTATAAAAAATATCTTTCCAGGAAGCGAGATTGGTTTGTTCCTTCTCAATAATAAAAGAGACAATTTTTTACCTCCGATTTACCCAAATAAAGACGGTTATGTGAGAGAGGCCTTCTCCAATGTGATCGCAAGTCAAGGACGGGATAATCTTATAGATTGGCTAAGGAAAAGGTCGGAAACCGCTCTTATCAGTCGAAGTAATCAGACAGGTTTTCCGAACTCTCTTGATGTTTATTTTGACTGGTTCCTCTTTCCTCTGATCAAAAATTCAGAAGGAGTCGGTCTTTTGATGATTGTCTTTCCTGAAGAGTTAGGCATAAGACCGGAGAATTTGAAGCTTGTTTCTACTCTGATGGCTTATGCTACAGACCCTGTTGTTCAGGCAGTGGAGATCGATGAACAAATTCAAATGCTCAAAGACCAGGTCAGGGGACGCACCTCTTTCATGAGGATGGTCGGTAAGAGCCGGGAGATGCAAAAGATTTACGATTTGATCCCAGATGTTGCTCAATCCAACGCCACAATACTGATCACTGGTGAAAGCGGCACCGGAAAAGAGTTGGTCGCCAGAGCGATCCATGAATCAAGCCCACGAAATGAAGGCCCTTTTATTGTGGCCAATTGTGCTGCCTACCCTTCTGATTTATTGGAAAGTGAACTCTTTGGCCATGAAAAAGGGGCTTTTACAGGAGCTATCCGTTGTAAAAAAGGCCGTTTTGAGCAAGCCCACTTGGGGACCCTCTTTCTGGATGAGATTGGTGAAGTGTCTCTTGCAACCCAGATTCTCCTTTTGAGGGTGCTTCAAGACCTGCGTTTTGAACGAGTGGGGGGAGAAAAGTCGATTGAGGTAGACGTGCGGATCATAGCAGCCACAAACAGAGACTTATTCATGGCGGTCAGGCAAAGACAATTTCGGGAGGACCTTTTCTATCGTTTGAATGTAATCAATATTCATCTTCCACCCCTCAAGGAAAGGACTGACGATATCCCATTACTCAGCCAGCATTTTTTAGAAAAGCATAGCCTTTTAGAGAATAAAAAGGTGAAAGATATCTCAAAAGAAGCAATTGATTTGTTGATGGACTATCACTGGCCAGGCAATGCCCGAGAACTGGAAAATGTTATCTCCAGGGCCGTCATCCTGACAAAGAGTGATACGATCGAAGCAAATCATATCTCCTTGAGCACAAGAAGTGATAGACTTCTTCCTGATATTTCTTTAAGCGAAACAGAGAAGCAATTGATAACCAAAGCTCTTTCAGAAACAAACTGGAACAAACAAAAGGCAGCCAGGAAACTGGAGATAAGCCGAAGTACCCTCTATAGTAAGATTAAAAGATATAATCTTATGCCTGCCAATCCTATCTGAACCACACGTATGTCCTGTATCGGACATAGTGTCGATTTTAGAACAATTATAACCATCCGATAACACAACTATAATTCCTCTTATGTATATGTAGTGTCCTATTTCATACACATTGGTCCTCTGGAAAAAACCGTCCCCCTTTCCTCTATATCCTTCTTATTATTTTTATCTATTTAATATAACTAACATTTTAGCTGTTTCTTCGAATATAGGATATTCGGCATGATACTTGTAATCTCTACAGATAGAAATTCAAATGAGATTGCGGACTAAAAGGACAACTTATGAAATCGGATTTGATTGTCTTCAGTTGCAGGCAAGAAGTAAAACGGTCTATTGAGAAGATTGTTCGGGACATGGATGTAACCTTTTTTTATATGAACCGGTGGGATGAAGTGGCTCAACTTATAAACAAGGATAAAGGGAGCTTGATTTTAATAGACAGTAAAGTACATGAACGCCATGGGCCCAAGATTTACATTGATATTCATTCATGGTCTCCGAAGAGCAAGGTGATACTCATTAATACCTTGCCCGGAAAGAAAGATATGGTAAAGGAAGCCATGAATGCGGGGGCATACGGTTGTCTCACTTGGCCTCTTATAAAATGGGAAGCAGTGACTCTTATTGAATATTTACTGAAGGATATGGAGTAAAACAAGTAAAGTGCTACGGTTCGTTTCTCATTGAATTGTTCGGGAAGGAGAAGGGTATGCTTTTCAAAAACAAAATGTTCCAGCTTTGTCTTGCCTTAGGGCTTGGTGCTATCGTTATGCTGCTCCCCAGACCTGAGGGGACAAGGTTTTTGATCAGCGGTGATGAAGACCGGAAGTTATTACGTAATATCAGTGGGGATTTTCGTGTGATACCGTCCACTGACAAAAATAATACAGGCTATATTGTCGAGATCAATGATCCAGAGAGTGCCAAAGCTTCTGTGCAATTCCTACAAAATGAGGCTTCGCGACTGAACATGACCAATCTGGAAATCGACTATGTAAACGGTCTGTCGCCAAAGGGAAAGAGGTTTCTTGCACTCCTAGCAGTACTCATCTTTCTTTTTATCTTTGAACCTATCCCTCTTGAAATTACGGCCATATGCATCGGCGTCTTTCTTGTAGTCATGGGAGTTGCGGACGTCAAAGATGCATGGGCTCCTTATATGCATCCGGTCGTCCTCTTTATCATGTGCTGTTTGATATTCGCCATATCTCTCGACAAGACAGGCCTCACCAAGAGACTTGGCTATTTCGTGATAAAGAGAGCTGGAACCAGTGTCACAAAATTCACTTTTATCCTTGCAGTAGGTCTTGGCATCGCGTCATCATTCATGCACGATGCCGCGGCTTGCGCCATAGGTATCGTTACGATGCTTCCCCTTATGCGAGCGGCCGGTATCGAACCCAATACGCGAACAGCACATTTCATGATGCTTTCCGTTCCTTTTGCCTGTTCCTGCGGCGGCATGGGCACGCTTGTTGGAGGTGGCCGCTGTATGGTCGCTGCGGCCTTCTTAAAAGAATTTACTGGTCTTGAGATCACATTTTTCGATTGGATCAAGTACGCGATGCCTGCTGCAATCATTACCGTACC
>JAXHSZ010000265.1:0-5358 GCA_034190725.1 Thermodesulfobacteriota bacterium | reverse complement strand
TTCCAACCGATAACATAGTGAAATTTGATTTTGAAGAAACTCTCGCTGCTCAATTGTACAAATCGCATTTATTTAAGGCTTAAATCAACACGACTCTCCCTCAATTCTTCTTTTTTTTCAGGCATAAGCGACTCCGGCTCGTTCAGAAATATTCTTTGAGGTTCAATCTTTCCTGTTGCGAGCAGATATTCTTTCACTGTTTTTGCTCGCTCTATGGCCAACAATCTTAAATCATCGTCTTCCACTTTCGTATGTTCCCAAATCAACTTCTCCATCTCCGGCACAGGCAACGTCTTCTCCATTCCTAACATATTTTCAGGTTTATCGAACGTCTCAGCCTTATACGCCTTCCTTAAATATTCTTCATATTCATGAGACTCTATTTGTACCTCATCAACCGGAACAGATTGCAATCCCTTCTTCACCATTTGCTTCAGTTTTTGAGCTTGGAGTTTCTTGTTAAACATATATTGCCTGAGTCCTTCTCTGTCCTGCTCTATATCCACATGTCCTTCTATATCGAGTTGCAGGGCCGGTCTCTCATACAAAACTTTGATCAGCGTGTCAAGCCTCTTCCTGCCCTTCTGAGATATATTGGATCGTCCGTAATCAAACTCCAGAGCACTGAGTTCCTCACCGCCCCCAAATACAGCCCCCAAGAGAGCAAAAGGAGATGTCGCTGCCTTCACAAGCAAGTTTATGACCATCTTGAGGATGATCTTCCCCACTTTGAATTCAGGGTCGTCAATGGTGCCCGAGACCGGAAGGTTTAAGTCAATTTCCCCATTTCTGTTCTTCAAAAGGGAAACCCCAAATTGAACTGGCAAATTGGTGGCCTCAGGGCTTTCTGTCTTGTCTCCAAAGGTAAGTTGATCAATGAAAAAATGATTCTTAGAATCCAGTTCCTTCTTGTCTATAAAATAATCCAGATCTATGGAAAGTTTTCCTTTTGCAATTGTGTACCCCACGTATTTCCCTGAATACGGTGTCAATGGACTCAGTTCAATATCCTTGAATGCTGCGTTCACATCTGCAAAGAGCTCTTCTTTAAGTGGATTGATTGTCCCTGTAATTTCCAAAGGCGATTGGTTGTCAATCTTTCCTTTGAAAAACACATCAGCCTTTTTCGTTTCCTCAGACGTGAGCCCGGTTATGTATCCCTGAATATCTTGAAGGGCTGTTGAAAAGCTTGGTTTTATACTCTTATCAAGAAAACCGATATGCCCTCCCTGTAAAGTCACCTCCCTTATTTGGATGGATTCAAAAGTCTGTCCTTTCTCTTTCACCTCTGGGGATTCCTTATCTTTCTTTTCTGTAAAGATTGACTTCACATTCATTTTTCCATCGGGACTCACAATCAAATGTGCAAAAAGATCGGTAAGGGATATTCTCCCAATATGAATATAAGACGGATTGAATCCTATATCCATATCACCAAAATGAAGTGATTTCCATTTAATAAGATCATCCGCATACATTTTGTCTACGCAGATAAAGTCATTCAGAGCCATCTCACCCTTATATACAGATGTGATCCCCTCTTTATTCGAAGAACCCATGGAGAGGTTGCCTTTTGTGGACAACCTGCCGTCTGTGATAATGATGTGAATCTTCTCCGAGATATAGGGCTGGGCCAAGTCTACGCTGAGATCATTCATAAGAATATTCACGTTTGAAAACAGTGGGGTTATTCCGACACTTCCTTTGGCGGAAAATGTCCCTTTTTTGTTTAATCGGCAGTGAAAACCGATTGCACCACGGGTGTTTTTCTTTGACGAGATATCATTTGCATCAAACCGTATATTATCCAGGACGAGTTTCATGGGTTCGATGCAAGTTGCGTCTTCCATTTTGACTGAGTAATCTCCTACCCTTACCTTTTCAAGTGAAAATTTCCATTGTTTTTCTTTTGGCGTGGCTTCCTCGGTCCGGTTCGACTTTTCTTCTGAACTGGGAACCAGGGTCGTCAGGTTGAGATCCCCATTCTTGTATCGCTGACAATGAATCAACCCCCCTTTTGTTCGAATCTCTCCGACGGAAAACTCTCTGTCCGCCAACCCCAAGTCAGTCCCTCCTACTGAAAATGCAGGGATTGTGACAAAGGGCTCTTTTTCTTCAGCTTTTCTCAGCACTAGAGAAGCAAGATCTATGGACATATCTGAAAGGTTTATGTCCGGCTCACTCTTCCTTCCGTCATATTTGAATGAGGTTTGAAACTCCAACGCTCCATCTTCTACTGAAAAAGCGATATACTTCCCATAATAAGGATCATATTTTTGGATTGGTACACCCTCTAAATGCAAGGAACCCTCTGCAGTCAATGGATCGATGGAAAAAGTGCCTTCGAGTTTCAGAGACTCACCCGCGTCCGTTTCAAGTGAGGAGTGAAATGATGAGAGGTCCCCTTTCCCATTACTGAAATCACGTACATTCACATTGATCGGGTTCAGGATTGTTTGAAATGGCCGGCTTCCTGAAAGGTCGGAAAAAAGAATTTTGCAGGCAACCAACTTCATGTCATCGGCGACAATGGAAAAAGGCTGGCCATTGCTTTTACTCTCAGGTGACTCTTTTTCAGCCTTTTTTTCGGGAAACAATGAAAGTACATTGATTTTTCCTTCATGATCTCGTTGTACATTCACTTGAGGCGACTGGATCAGGATTTCCGAAAGGTGAATCTTCTTGGCCATCGGCTCAGCCGAATGAATTGAAACGGCAAAGTAAGGAAGCATAAGAATAGGATGATCTTTTGTGTCAACAATCTCAACACTTTTGAGAGCTATGTTTCCAGCCAAAGAAATGGCAGACCTTGTCTCCGCGTGGTGCAAATACGAAAGAGTCCCATTCACATCGAGAAGACCTTTTGGTATTTTGTAGCTCATCTTGAAAGGAACATACGTAAGATAATATGGAATGTTGATATCTTTCAGTTCAAATTCCAGAACCGTTTCAAGTGTATCTGCAAATGGTTTTGTCTTTCCTTCTGCAGAAACAGTGGTTTTGTTGAATTTTGCATGAAAGGAAGGCTTTATAAATGTTTCCACGTGGTAAGGTAGATTTGATATGAAGGGGATCATGATGTTGATATCGTCTATTTTGTGCTCTTTCTCCGGAGGATCATCCCAAACATTGATGGAACCGTTCTTCAACTGAATGTTACTCACAGAAAACCGTAAGGGTGTTCCCGTTGTCTCTTCGGTCTCTTCTTCCTCCTTCTTCTCCATGATCAGGTCGGAGAAATTGAAGCGACCTTTTTCTCGGTGGATCACATGAACATATGGTGTCTCAATTCTGAATTCCCTTACAATGATCCCTCGCTTTAGTGCTGAAATGATCTCAAGATTGACGTACAACTCATTAAAAGACACAAACACATCCGGACCCTCAGGCTCCATGATACTCAAACCCTCCACACGTAATGAAAGAGCATACGGATTCATATCTATGTCTTGAATGGACACTTCCCGCCGGAGCTGCTCTGTAAGTTTTTTCGTGAGGATGGATTTCAGGATTGGAGGGACAACAAAGAAACCGACAATTGTGTACAGTATGAAAATCGACATAATTGTTACAATCAGTTTCTTGAATCGAAACATGGCTTTGATTCCTTGTGTTATCTTCGTTCATTCTTTATTCGTTCTACTACATGGTCAACCAACTTCTCTCCCGGTGTCCCTTGTCCAAAAAGCCCTGTTATGCCCATTTCTTTCAATTTCGGCTTATTTTCATCTGCAATCCTCCCACCGCCAAACACGCATATATCACCAGCATCTTTTTCCTTCAGTAACTCCACTACTTTAGGGAAGTAGAGCATGTACAAATCGTCATTGAGATAGCTCAGCACAATACCATCAACATCTTCATCTATGGCGGCACTCACTATTTCTTCAACCGTATGAAACGGGCCTATATAAATTACTTCAATACCTGCTTTTCGTAATTCCGATGATACGTATAATAATCCACGATCGTGGCAGTCCAGTCCGGGCATTCCTGCCAATACACGTATTTTTCTCTCCACCTTATCACCTCCATATCAACACGAGAAAGGATACTGTATCATTTTATAGGGATCATAATCGTATCCGTTTGCCATCCGTATTACTCCGATAATCTCACCCAAAGTGGCGTCAGCTCGAAGTGCACTTTTTATCGCCGGAATAAGGTTGTGTTTCTCTCCTTTGCCAGCTTCGTTTCTGAGGCTTTCCAGAGCGTCTTTCGTCTTTTTCTTGTCTCTTTCCGCCTTAAATCTCCTCACCTGATTCGCTCTTGTTTCCGCTATCTTTATTTGGTCCTCCGGTGGCCTGTATTCCTCCATATCTATCTTTACTTCTCGTTCCTCCGGCACTTTGAACTCATTTACTCCCACTAAATATCTTTCTTTTGTTTGTAATTCCTTCTGCCTCTTCCCCGATTCTTTTACCAACTCCTCACGCATCCATGCCAGGGCTTTCAGGGCACCACCTCTTGTCTCCAACTCATCTACCAATTTCCACATCTCTTGCTCTATCTTGGAAGTCATCCATTCAACGTAATAGGAGCCTCCTAGCGGATCTGCAGTGGCGGCCACTCCGGATTCGTGTGAAAGAATATGATGAATATTCAGACAAGTGAGTGCCTCTGCTTCAGTCAATATATGATGAGGCTCTGCATAGCCGCAAGGATCAAATGATTGAAGGCCTCCCAGCACGCAGGCCAGGGATTGCAAGGTTGTTCGAATGATGTTATTCACGGGCTGCACAACCGTGAGTGATTCTCCTTCAGTATGTGCAGACAGATAAAGCCGCATGGATTTAGGGTCCTTTGCTCCATATTTTTCTTTCATAAGCTTCGACCATAATTTCCTGGTTGCTCTGAATTTCGCTATCTCCTCAAAGAAGTCGATATCACAAGAGCAACCAAAGACATTCACACGGGGTGCAAAATCATCAATATGATAGCCGCGATCAATCATGCCGTCTATGTATTCACGGATGATAGCCACTGTAAACGCTATCTCCTGGATAACATTTGCACCAAAATCAGCCAAGTTATACGGATTCGGTGCCAGAGGATGCAGTCTCGGTGTGTGTTTTATGGAATGTTCAATAACGTCTGTGGATAATTTCACACTCAATTCTTCAGGAAAATGCCCGATATCAAACATTGTGAGCGCTGAGAAAAGGTATTCATTGATGAATGAGCCACTCAATTTCTTGAGATCATATCCCATATCCTCCGCATACGTAATATAACCGGAATAAATAACAGGTCCTGCCATGGTGGGCGTATTCTGTGATAAACTGATATCTTCCGTTGATATCCCATCAAAGTAATCGTAGAAGTCCTTGAGCATACAGAAGGATATCCCAACACCAC
>JAXHSZ010000264.1:0-8257 GCA_034190725.1 Thermodesulfobacteriota bacterium | reverse complement strand
GGGCGATCCGCCGGGCCAGCCGCTTGCGGAAAAATGAAACAAAGGGATTCTTTTTCTCATCCTCTACAAATACCTCTACCCCGTTCCAGTCCTTCACCGCAAGGTTAGGCGACAAATGCCCAACCATACAAAAAGAACTGCAACTTTCCAGTGCTCAATGTGAACAATTTCTACGCGCTCGACGCTCCATAAGAACATACAAAGAACAGTCAGTGCCTTAAAGCGAACTTTCAAAATTGATCGATCTTGCCAGATACGCACCAACCGGACACAATTCTCAGAGCGTGGAATGGCTTGTTCTCGGGAATAGGGGTGAACTAAAACATCTTGCCGAGATCACCATTGAATGGATGCGCTGGATGTTGGACAATATGTCTGAATTTGCGTTGTCTTTCCATATGAACAGGGCGATCCGTAAATGGGAAGAGGGGAATGATGTTATCCTTCGAGGTGCACCTATTGTAATGGTTGCCCATGCAGCAAAAAATGATCATATGGCCTCGACTTCCAGCACCATTGCACTGTCATATCTTGAATTGGCCGCAACCAGCATGGGCTTGGGTTGCTGCTGGGCAGGCTATTTCCATGCCGCGGCAACGACTTTTCCCCTTATGATGGAAGCTCTACAACTTCCCGACGGCCATCAATGCATGGGAGCCATGATGGTGGGTTATCCCAAGTTCAACTTTCACAGATTACCTTTGCGCAATCAGCCTGAAATCATATGGCGTTTATAACAATATTGTTTAACCTTGCTGCCGCAATGGTCGGCACGAAAAACGCACCACTCCTGAGTGGCCTGTTCAACAAGAAATATGAACTTGAAATGGAGGAGGAGTTTACATGATATGGAATGAGAACATCAAGAGAGTAAGAGAATAAGATTCTTTTCATGGTTTATTGCTTCGTTCCTATTTCTAGTTTGGCATTTTATCAGATCAATTTGTAACTGCTTTGATTGAAGATCTCATTGGTGAAGACATGTTGAAAGAGCGTAGCGAGGAAACTCAAGAAAAGATCAAAGTAATCAATCAGATGTAATGCCAACAATATTTCCAGCGGAGCGAGGACCGACGCTTTTTTAACGTCATAAGGTAAGTTTTTGATTTCTGGATGTAAAGGAGTACCCCCGGCGTGACTCGAACACGCGGCACAGGGATTAGGAATCCCTTGCTCTATCCACCTGAGCTACGGGGGCATTTATAACTGGCAAGATAAGGGTCTAATAAGGAATGATTGAAACTGCAGGTTGTTATGAAGGAACTCACTGCATGGGAATATTTCTATCATTAACCGAACTTTTTGTCAAACTTTATAATCTGTGCAAAATCCGTGGGTTTCAGGCTTGCTCCTCCCACTAAGGCTCCATCTATATCAGGTTTTGCCATCAATCCATCTATATTGTCCGGTTTTACGCTTCCGCCATACAGAATCCTCGTGGTGTCTGAAATGTCTCCAAAAAGGTTTTTTAAAAGGTCTCTTATATAGACATGAACCTCTTCAGCTTGTTCATCTGTTGCTGTTTTGCCTGTGCCGATAGCCCATACAGGTTCATAAGCTATGATCAAAGCACTCATTTCATCGGCAGAAATGCTTTTCAGCCCATTTGTGACCTGGGCTTCAATTACTTTGAAAGTTTCTCCTGACTCTCTTTGTTGAATTGTCTCTCCGACGCAGAAGATGGGACGGAGGCTATGGCGTAAGCCGGCTTTTATCTTTTTATTAACACTCTCGTCTGTCTCATCGAAATACTGCCTGCGTTCAGAATGCCCTATGATGACATACTTACATCCAATATCGCATAACATCGGAGGTGATATGGCTCCGGTATAGGCCCCTTTGTCCTCCCAGAATACATCCTGTGCGGAAATCTGTATTTGGGTTCCCTTTGTCTCCTGGACAACACTGTAAATGGCAGAGTAAGGAGGTGCCACTATGATCTCCACATCCGTCACATCAGCCACAAGGTCTTTCAGATCTGCAATGAATTCAACAGCTTCAGAGACGGTCTTGTTCATCTTCCAATTGCCAGCAATCATGGATGTTCGTGCCATTGAATCCAACCTCCGCAATCTTCTTTTAATGTTTGTTTCTCAAAACCTCAATTCCCGGAAGGGGCGTCCCCTCCAGAAGACTTATAAATGCCCCGCCGCCGGTAGATATATACGACATGCTATGAAGTTCTCCGGCCTTGTTTACCACAACGTCCGTATCTCCACCGCCGATGATGGTAAGAGCATCATATGAATTTGCCACAGTTGTTACCATTGCAAAGGTTCCCCTACTGAAAGCGTCTATCTCAAAAGCACCCATGGGTCCGTTCCAGATAATTGTTTTGGCATCTTGCAAGACTTCGGCAAAGAGTTTTGTGGTGGCAGGCCCAATGTCCAGAGCCATCCAGTCCCGAGGTATCTCTTGTATGGGAGTGATCCTGGTTTGAGCTTTAGAGTCGAATTTATCCGCCACAACACAATCCACAGGGAGATAGAATTTAACATTTCTTTCCTTTGCCAATTCCAGTACCCTTTGGGCTGTATCTAATAATTTGTCTTCTGCCAATGACTTCCCCACTTCATACCCCAGGGTTTTGAGAAAAGTGAATGCCATCCCTCCTCCGACTATCACTTTGTCCACTTTCTTGACAAGATTCTCCAATGCGCCCAACTTGGTAGAGACTTTGGCTCCCCCTAAGATAGCCACCAGGGGTCTTGCTGGATTTTCCATGGCTCGATCAAAGTAGTCGAGTTCTTTTTTCATTAAAAATCCAGCTCCACACATATCAAAGAATTTGGTCACTGCCACCAGTGAAGCATGAGCCCTATGAGACACGGCAAAAGCATCATTAATATAAATATCTGCTAACTGTGCTAACTCCTTTGCAAAATCATCGTCATTCTTCTCTTCGCCTGCATGAAACCTTAGATTCTCAAGCAGGACAATATAATCTGCATCCATATTGGATATCACTTTCTGCGCATCAGGTCCGATGCAGTCAGAAGGCATAACAACCTCTTTCTTTAATAGCCTTCTCAACCTTTTGGCCACAGGCTCCATGCTCAGTTTTTTATTTACCTTGCCCTTCGGTCTGCCCATATGAGATGCAAGGATCACCTTGGCTCCTTCGTCAAGTGCGTAATTAATCGTGGGAAGTATTCCTCGTATTCTTGTATCATCCGTAATGTTACCCAATTCATCAAGGGGCACATTGACATCTACTCTGATGAGCAGATTCTTCCCTTTAATATCAAAATTATCTATATATTTTATCGTCACCTGTCCCTCCTTAATTTCAACTGAGCTTTTTTCCCATGTATACTGCGAGATCGATCATTCTGGCTGAGAAACCGCTCTCATTGTCGTACCAGGCGAGGACCTTTACCATGTTTCCACCAATAACACTCGTACTTGGCCCATCTACAATGGACGAATAATGGCTGCTGGTAAAATCCACGGAAACCAATTGCTCTTCACTCAACCATAATATACCTTTGAGATCCCCTTCGGAGGCATTTTTAAAAGCTCCATTTACCTCTTCAGTGCTCACATCCCTGCTGAAATCCGCAACAAGATCCACCACAGAGACATTTGGTGTGGGAACTCGAATGGCCAGCCCATCGAGCTTGCCCTTCAGTTCTGGTATGACCTGTGTAACTGCAACAGCAGCGCCTGTGGTCGTGGGAACCATGGATAAACCTGCTGCTCTGGCCCTTCTGAGGTCTTTGTGAGATCCATCCAGAAGCCTCTGGTCCATTGTATAGGAATGGGTTGTCGTCATAAGACCTTTTTCTATGCCGAATTTTTCATGCAAAACCTTAACAAAAGGGGCCAGACAATTGGTAGTACATGATGCATTAGATACAATGTGGTCCTGAGATGGGTTGTACGTCTCTTCGTTCACTCCATATACGAATGTATTATCAACACCTTTACCCGGAGCACCGATGATCACCTTTTTGGCTCCTGCAGTAATATGACCCATGTTACTCTCCTTAGTCCGAAATTTACCTGTTGTTTCCAATACGATGTCTATACCAAGTTCTTTCCAAGGGAGTTCACTGAGATTTTCTGTTATGTTCGTGATCTTAATTCCTTTTCCATTGACTACAATCGATCCTTCCTCCGAACTCACCGTTCCCAGGAAGGTCCTGTGCACCGAATCATATTTGAGAAGGTGGGCCAAGGTCTTTGTGTCGGCCCTTGCGTTAATTGCGACGATCTCAATATCATCCCTGTCTATAGCTGCTCTCACAATGTACCTTCCAATCCTTCCGAAACCATTAATAGCGACTCTTGTAGCCATAACATTCTCCTTTCAGAATCTAAAGGTTAAAATTTCTCAATCTTCTCTTATGGATTTGTGGTAATCAGTGTTCATCCATTAATAGCCATTTTCCGCAAACTCTTCGTCAGACTCAGATTTTAATCCACAAAACATCGTATATATTCTTGCGGTTAAAATCTTCGTCCTCCTTGACCTTGTAAAAAATATCGCATTTCTGGATGGACATGATTCAGGAATGGGTCGATAAGGAAGATAATCTTGATTGTTTTGAGTATTGGGTTTAGAATTTCTTACCGTCTAGAATGTGGATGTCTCTACTATGACTTGTATTACATCCCCAATGGAAGAAATCAGAAAGAATTCCCATCCACAAATGGTCATACCAATCTCTGCGTCAGACTCAGATATAAGGGCACATTGTAATGTACCCTTGTTTACCCAATGTATTCCTGCGGTTAAAATCTTCGTCTTCCTTGACTGTGCAATAAATATCTCATTTCTGGATGGACACTGAATATCATCGAACCAAAGGAAACTGAGAAATACGAATATTTCCTTTTTGGTGCCGAAGAGGGGACTCGAACCCCTACGAGGCAACCCTCACTAGACCCTGAACCTAGCGCGTCTACCAGTTCCGCCACTTCGGCAAGCACTCCCAAAAGAAAGAAAAATGAGTTGCAAAATACAAGCTTTTCTCTTATACTTCAGACTTACTCAGCAACGTTCTAAACGGTTTCAAAATACCAAAGCCAAATATCAAAACACTGACACATCAGGTTAATAGTGGTTATTTAGAAGACTGTTAATGCTTAATATACTTGGAGAAACCGGAATTGTCAAGCCAATTTTGAATTGTCAGGGAATGCAAATTGTTGGATTTTCCCCGCTATATATGCAGATAGACTCTTAACGTCATAAGTGATTGTTGCGTTCAAAACACATGCATAGAAGCATGTGTCATGGAAACTCCTGTTACTCGGAGGGAAGAAGCTCAATGGAAATCGTAATGGGAACGAAAGATTTATCGAAAAAATTCAATAATCCGGTGATAACGATAGGAAATTTTGATGGCATTCACCTGGGACATCAAGAGATTTTTAAAGAAGTGAAACAGCGGGCCTTGGAATTGGAGGGAGATTCCATTGTTTATACATTCGAACCCCATCCACTTAATGTGCTGAATTCTCAAAAGACAGTTTCTTTGATCACTTCTTTTTCAGAAAAGATGAAGCTGATTGAAGAATCGGGGATTGATATCGTGATCTGTGAAGATTTTACACCGGAATATGCGAGTCTCTCTGCAAGCCAATTTGTAGAGGACATCCTTATTAAGAAAATCGGGATCAGGGCCATCTTTGTGGGTCATGACTATGCTTTCGGAAAGGGGCGAGAAGGGAACATAGAATTGCTCAAACAGTTCGGAAAAGAAGCCGATTTTGAAGTATTTGTGGTAGATGTGATCAATATAGATGATGGTCCTGTGAGCAGCACAAGAATCAGGGACCTCATTCAGAGAGGAGAAGTGAAGAAGGTTGCCAGGTTTCTGGGAAGAGACTACTCAATCAGTGGAAAGGTGGGGAAAGGAAAGAGCAGAGGAAAGGGTCTGGGATTCCCCACTGCAAATCTGGAATCCGTAAAGAAGCTGTTTCCCAAACCTGGGATATATGTAGTCCGTGTATTTCTCGAAGATCATACTCTTCAAGGAGTTGCAAATATCGGTTTTAAACCTACCTTTGGAGATGAAACCCTCACCATCGAAGTCTTCATACTGGACTTCGACAAAGACATATATGGTGAAAGTATCAGTGTGTGTTTTGTTGAGAGGCTGAGGGATGAAAAGGCTTTTGAAAGTTCTGATGAGCTTGTAAGACAGATCAAGGAGGACGTTAAAAGGGCAAGGGAGATATTAGCTTGAGACAAGCTTTTCAGGTGACCGGATTTGAATAACTTCTATTCTATTATTTGGATTCAGTCTCTTCACCGATCCCAAAAAAAACCTTTGATTTTTCTATCTCTTCATCTATCTCCACAAGTATCGTTTCTCCTTTGATTTCCTCAATGTTTACACATTTCCATATTTCACTATCAATTGATTGGATACCTTCCAAATCAATTGTTTCTGATTTCTCTATCTTACATAGAATATTGGATATATGAACGATGCTGGAACACATGACGGCAGATTCATTTATCTTTTTATCCGATATGGGAGGACTGTGATGATATCTTATGGAGTCACAGAGAACCGGCGGCAACTTCCATGTCTTTGCCAACCATTCACCCATCATGGGATGTGTAACACCTAATATCTTTTCCTCTGCATCTATCATGGAGATATGATCCCTTTCCATGCATTCCATGACCTGATTAAAATCATTACTGAAGTGCCTGTCAAAGATTACCTTCCCTATATCATGTAACAATCCGGCGGTGAATGCTTCTTCTGGTTGGGCATACCCGATCCTTTTTGCAATTAACCTGGCGCATGCGGCACATCCCAAACTGTGCTCCCAAAACATTGTTCCATTGAAATGACTGCAACTGTCTCTGTCCTTGATGATTCCGATCACTGACAGACCCAATACCAAATGCTTTATGGTATTGTACCCTAGAATTACCACAGCTCTGCTTATGGTGCTTATCTTGGAAGAGAATCCATAAAAGGCAGAATTGACCAACTTGAGTACTTTTGCAGTAAGGGTCTGGTCCTTTGAGATTATACATGCTACATCCCTCAACTCTGATTGAGGGTCTCCAATGACATCAAGTAATTTGCCCACTACAGTAGGCAGTAATGGGAGCTCTTGAATGTCTTGTACCATTCTTTCAAGGGTTGTGTTACTCATCTTCTACTTTCCAAACTTTAGCAACGAATGAATGTCTACCAGAAATGAGGTGTTCTTAGCAAGGTCAAGGAAGACGAAGATTTTAACCGCAGGAATACATTGTATGAGCAGGGGCACATTGCAATGTTCCCTTACGTGAACTTGATGCAGAGATTGCGGAAAATAGCCATTGATGGATGAGCACGAATCAACATTCCATGACATGAGTTGCTATAAGGATTGCCCCCTGTCCTTTTGAGACACTATCTATTGGGAGACATTCAATATCTAATAATCGATCTTCATAGGGAATACGGGACAACTTGTTTGGATGACTGGAATGAAGTACATCCTTTATAAGCGAGGAGATTTCATCTGTGAAGAACATGTCTATATGTAATGTGAGAAAGGATTCTATATTATTTCCGTATATCTCCTGAGCCTTCTTATTGACATAGGCAATGATTTTGTCTTCACCGATTCCCACTATGGCAATAGGGAGATTTTCCAAGAGCATTTGAGAAAATACAAGCACCTGATTCCTAAACATGAGTTCCTCAGTCCTTTCGTGGACTTTTCTTTCCAAATCTTTATTGAACGCCTTAAGTTCTTCATTCTGTTTTCTTATCTTCTCATGAAGTTTCTCGTTTTCACTCACAAGATCATATTGCTCCAATGCTCTCTTGATTGTAAGCTTCAATTCCCCATCATTCCATGGTTTCAAAATGAACTTATAGATGTTCCCTTCATTGACTGCCGATGTAATTGAATCAATATCCGTGTACCCGCTGAGTATCATACGTATCGTGGAAGGAGATATCCTTTTCGCTTCTTTCAAGAATTGGATGCCCGTCATTTCCGGCATTCTCTGGTCTGAAATGACGAGACTCATTGGATGTTTTTCAAGTAATTCCAATCCCTCTTCTCCACTCGATGCCGTCACAATGGAATAATCCTCTCTTCTCAGGAGTCTTTGCAAAGACTTTAGGATATTCTGTTCATCATCAACACATAAAACAGTATGATTACCCATCTTCTGCCTCACCATTGGATGATCGGCTATTTATTATCCATCCAGAAATGAAATATTTTCTACAAGGTCAAGGAAGATGAAGATTTTAACCGCAGGAATACATAGGGTATTTTGAGG
>JAXHSZ010000263.1:0-16220 GCA_034190725.1 Thermodesulfobacteriota bacterium | reverse complement strand
TACTGGCCAAGACCGATTTCACGCCTGCCATCCGGGTCGAAAATCGTCAATTTACCTTCGGGGTTAATATTTTGAGTATGAGATATTGAGTTCATTACAAACAGGAAGTACTTATATGTAAAATCTTTTAACTACATTATTTGGTGCATGCTTCATCAATTGAATTTCATTTACTCTCTTTGCTTTTATCGGAATAGCTTGTAAAAAACTTTATCAATAATAGACGAATCCTCATCCATAAATGGCTATTTTCCGCAATCTCTGCAGCAAACTCAGATGTAAGGGCACGTAGCAACATGCCCCTACATACCCAATGCATTCCTGCAGTTGAATCTTCGTCTTGCTTAACCTGCAAAAAATATCTTATTACTGGATATACACAGACTCTACGAATGATTTGAGTGGCTCTCATCCTTTACATTCTTTCCGTCCTTCCGGAACATTATATGATTAACGCGCCTCATAACCATTGAGATCAGGCTGTCTTTAGTCAAAAATCCGGTATTTTCAGATATTTCGTACTTATTGCCTGCATTATTCCAGAGTGAACAAACCATAATCACAAGGAAATACAAATTGTTATCTCTCTATAATGCTTTGGCATATTTTTTGCTATAAACCTTTTTATCATATTATCAGTATAACATTCAGCTCATTACTACACTTAATCGATCTGTTTGGTTATTCACGTTCACAGCTTACCTGCTGTGTGTGCTGCAACCTTGCTCACCACACAGGTTAAATTTTATTGAGTACTCTTATCAATCATGACATCTATTAAAGAATTAAAACTTGATCATCTTATCGGTCAGTCTTTTGGAACAGCTACCATATTGAAGGAACTCGCTCGTGGTGGGATGGCTGTTGTGTTCGTTGCTTACCAGAAAACACTCAAACGTCACATTGCTGTTAAGATTTTGCCCAAATCCTTCATCACTCAACAGGCTGCCGAACGTTTTCAACAGGAAGCAGAAGCCGCTGCCATTCTGTCTCATCCCAATGTTATTCAAATTTATGAGGTAGGAGAAACGGATGAATTTCTCTTTTTTGCAATGCAACTGGTAAAGGGTCGGCCACTCTCCGATTATATCAATATGGCCCGAAAACATGTGCTTCCATCCAGACGGATTTTACCTGTCAAATGGACGATCGATATTATTATAGCGGTTCTTGATGCCCTCGATTATGCTCATCATCAGGACATCATTCATCGAGATATTAAGCCGGCCAATATCCTGGTCGAGACCCACACGAACCGACCAATTATTGTTGATTTCGGTGTTGCTAAAGTTTCACATGGCCTTGATCAGAAATCCTCAAAGATTTTTGGGACTCCATCTTACATGGCTCCAGAGATGATTCTGAACAATCGAGTAGATGGTCGTGCAGATATTTACTCCACTGGTACTGTGTTATTTGAAATGCTGGTGTCAAACCTGCCGTTTCCAAAATGCAGTACGACAACGGAACTTCTGAAAATGAAATTGAAATTAAAAAACCATCTGTTTCAAAAAAAACCTTCAGAATTGAATGCTGCAGTCAATCAAGAGATGGATAATATTGTTTTTAAGGCTTTACACCATGATCCCGAAAAAAGATTTGCAACGTGTCGAGAATTCTTAAACTGTCTGAGAGAGTATAAAGAATGTTACCTGAGTAAAGCATCGTAGGAGGGTAAATGCCTGAATCGGAACTCATTGAAGAAAAATTGGCCAAATTCGGCCGCTCTTTTGCCTTGTTGTTCAACCGGGCTACCATTTATGAAGCTGATCATCCTTTTTTCGAACAATCTGTCGATGAATTTCAACAAATCGTTCAGGACCTTGTTAAATCCATTTCCCCCCTGGTCTTCATTATGAATCAAGACCAATTTTTTGTCGATGAAGAACCGCTCGATCCCCGTCTCAATACAAGCAGACTGTTGGCATACTTTAAGAAGGTCGAAATTCAGTCCATTTCATTCTACAATGGAATTGATAAAAACGAGATGAGAATTCTTGCGGAGATTTTTACATCTCTGAAGAAATATCCTGACAAGAAAGCAATAAAAAAGAAGCTCAAAGATGAAGGAGTACGCAATCTGAGAATCAATCATGTCTTTTTTAAAAAAGTCGCATCAGACGAGGAGGTAATTTCTCGTCATGCTCTTGAAAAACTCTCGCCTCAGATCACAGACAATACTCAGGTCGGTTCAAAAAAAATGCTGCTCGACATGGTTCTTGAAAGCGTCCTGATGGAAGAATTTGAAAAGACCCTCACGATCAAAAACCTTGTGAAAAACCCAGTCGAACTTTCAAAGAATATGATCGATGCCGATCTCACCGGTTATGCTAAAATCGATGCTGAGGACCAAGGTCCCGGTTTGATCCTTGCCCATCAACTCCAGATAATTGAAGAAAAAGTAGAAGAGAACCTCTCAGGGAACGAAGATGTAAACCTGCCAGATGTTGCCAAAGCGGTTCTCGACATGAAAAAACAGTTAATTGATGACATGGAGACCCAAAAGGCATTAGGTGTTGCATATTCCAATGAAGAAATGATTCTGGATAAGGCAAATGAAATCACTGACAAAGTTCTCATTCAACTCGTGAAAGATGAATACAAAGGTGGCCAGATTTCTACTTCCCGCCTGGCACACATTTTACGCAGGTTAGTTCCAGAAGCTGATGAACTCAAGCGCCTCCTTCCAAAGATCAAGACAGCCCTGATGGAAGAAGGGATGCCTCTTTCCGAGTATCACAATCTCATGCAAGAGCTCTCTCGTGAACTTCAAAGTGAGGAACTTTCCAATATCCTTCAGGAAAGCGCAGAGATGATAGGTGTTGAAGGAGAGGACTTGATACAGAAGGTCAGAAACAACCCTGTGCAAGCAGCAGAACTCATTTTTCTTGCTGCTGAAATCCGTAAGAGTGCAGGGGATGAAAACGAGCTGACTGAAATCCTGGTTGACTATGTTGAAAGGATAGGAGCAAAGCTGACACTGGATATTGCCGAAGAAAAAAATGTGGGGGATGAACATGATCTGCGACAAGTTATGAACGGTGTTGAGTCTACAATTGTCAACCGGTTAAAAGGCATGGATATTCAGAATGATGTCCTTCTGTCTTTAGAAGAGAGACTCAACAATCGGATCGATAAAATCTTTGAGAAAATCAAGGAAGATTGGATTTCTACTCAATCGAGTGAATCTGAAGAGGACAGTCGAAAGAACTCAAGTGTGCTGCATATTTTAGAGCAGAGTGTGGATGACAATGAAGAGCTCGGTAGGATTTTAAAGAGAATCTGCACTGATGTTCAATCCAAACGCATCGATGAGAACGATCTGGAAAAGATCTATGCAGAGATTTTTAAGCAACGAGAAAGAAACCAAGCTCAAAGAATTAAGAAAAAGATGCCCCCTGGCATCTTAAGTGCCAAAAGTTTGCAGTTTCTCATAGAAAAGGAAATATCCAGGGCAACTCGTTACAATCTCCCTTTTTCAGCTCTATCGTTTGCTGTTGTTATGTTTAAGTCTGAAACACCGGAAGATTCAGGGAGAATAACGAATAAGTTGGTGATTGATGCGATAGTGGAAAAGCTATCCGTTAACACGAGGGGCCCGGACCTGACAGGTCAATTAAGAGATAACCACATCGTTGTTCTCTTACCAATGACATCGCAATCTGAGGCAAAGTTTGCTTTAACACGGCATTTAAAGATATTGAACACAGAACCCATTGAGGTGGCAAATACACGTTTGAATATCAGAGTTGCCGGAGTTGCAGCCAGTTTTGAACCTGATCAGATGCCGGATGCAAATACATTCCTCAAAAAATTATCCGCCGAACTTTCTGACATGGCAACACGAATAAAGAACATCCATAAATTGACTTGAACGGATACTTTTAAGGTTTGACAAATCCATTGATTTTTCTCAGAACTGATTACTCGTCATACTCTCCCATGAACAAAGGACATTAAAATGGAAGCAATTGAATCCGCAGGAATAACAGACATTGGCAAAAGACGGAAAGAAAACGAGGATGCGTTACTTATAGACGACAGCATGGGCCTTTATGTTGTGGCTGATGGAGTTGGAGGACATCGGGCCGGAAAAGAGGCCAGTCAAATGGTAGTTGAAACCATGGCTCAAACAATACAAAGTCTATGCGATACGAATAATGGGGAAGATTCATTCACCAATGATCCAACTCTGTCCGAAGCTGCAAACCGTCTTATTTCCGCTATCCAATTTTCAAACCAACGTGTCTATAACAGTGGCAATACCAATAAGGACTGTCAAGGGATGTGTTCTACCGTAGCAACAGTCTACTTCACTGATGAAACACTGATCGCAGCAAATGTGGGAGACAGCCCGATTTATCTCATCAGGAATGGCACCATTGATCTCTTATCCACACCACACACTGTATTGGCAGAACAGGCCTTCCCTGCTTCTGATAATATGGATCAAAAAGTGCATCAATTCAAGAATGTACTTACCCGGGCTATGGGGATAGATGAGACTGTAAAGGCAGATGTTTGTGAGATCCAATGTTTTGCCAAAGATATTGTGGTTCTGTGTTCAGACGGCTTAAGTCAAAGTCTGCAGCTTGATGAAATCTCAGCAATAACCATGAAAAATCCCCCAGGCAAAGCATGCCGATCTCTCATTGATTTGGCGAACAAAAGAGGTGGAAATGACAATATAACCGTCATTGTGTTGAAGCTTAATAAGTCAAGAAAAAGGGGGAAAAAGACCGGAAGATTCCTGCCAAGAATATTGGTGAAATCAGTGCCGTGATTTTTCGGGTTTTAAGTTTACGAACATCAAAAAATGGATTTTTAAGTAGAGGGAACTTTTGTCATATTACTCTTTTAGTTTCAGGTTTCATAAACAAGATATATATGATCTGAAGCCTGACAAAATTAAAAAATGGAGATAAATGATGCTCACACTAACACTTCAATTGAATGACAAAGTAATTCAGGAGTATCGATTTCAAAGGGGAAAAACAGTGAGTATCGGCCGAAGGACTGATAATGATATCGTTATTGAAAATCTAGGTGTCTCCGGCCGTCACGCAAAGATCGAGTTACGAGATAAAGGCTTTTTGTTAACCGATCTCGAAAGCAAAAATGGATCTTTTATCAATGAAAGACGTGTTTCTTCCCAATTGCTCAAGAATAGTGATGTCATTACTATTGGTAAACATACATTGCTTTTTTCCTTTGATGAAGAGAGACACCAATTGGAGAGTACTGTCAGTGGACTGGATGAGACGATGGCCATGGATACGGAAAAGTACCGTTCTATGCTGACCGATTCGATCAAGGGCACGTCCCAACAACAACAAAATGAATTCCTTGGTGTCCTCACTTTCATAGCAGGTGGTGAAGGTGAAATTGTGCTTTCCAAGAAATTCATCAAAATCGGCAAAAACCCTTCTTCAGATATTTTTGTAAATGGTTTCATGGTAAATGAGACTGCAGCCACAATAAGCAAAAGGGTGAACGGATATTATTTGAGTTATGCAGGAGGGATTGTAAAACCAAAGGTGAACGGAAAAAAGATAAAAGAATCAATTTGTTTAAAGGAATGGGACATCATCAAGATCGGTAGGTCGAAGATGCAGCTTACCTTAAAATAATAATCCCCCTTCCTAGTCCCCAGTACTATCGACTTTCAAAATGAAACCTGAGTTGACAATTCCAATATTCAAAAATTCTTCCCCCTTCAAGGGAGAAGAATAAATAATAATACATCAACTTTCTTTTTTACGTATCTCTTCGAACAACTCATGCCAAAGGGCTTTCGTGCTCTGGACCGCTTCTTCATTTGTTTTTGCTGACTTCTCTGTCTGTTCTTGATCCCCAGTCAGTAATCCAGGAATAATAAAAGCAAATGTACTTCCTTTCCCTCTTCCATCACTCTCTGCCCAAATTATTCCTCCATGCGATTCTACCAGTCTCTTTGCCAGATACAAACCGAGGCCTAATCCCTGATGCTTATGAGCAATTGGATCCTTCACCTGCTCAAAGACATTGAAAATCCGTTCTAAGTCTTGAGATTTCAACCCAATGCCCGTATCAGAGACAGAAAACTGGATACATCTCCTTCGGTTGGTATCGTGAACCCCTATACCATCAATCCTGCTTTTAATAAAGTAAAGATCCTTTGCGTCTCCTTGTCTACGGCCTGGTCTCACTATACAATCAACCATTTGAGCATCCACATGTACCTTCCCTCCACTTGGTGTATACCGAACCGCATTAGAGAGAAGATTGTAGAGGATTTGTCTCAGTTTTGTCTCATCACCTTTGATCATAGGAGGGACTCCGTTCATATTCATCGACAGTTTTATCCCATGTTTCCTGGCCTCCTCTTTGATCATATTAAGGCTGTTTTTAAGAAGCATATCAATATTGACTGTTGACAATACCAACTTGGTTTTAACAAGAGACCTTACTTGTTTTATGTTCAATTCACCATCTTTAATTACTGAGATGTCTCTTACTGTAGAGTTCATTTTACCTTTCATAGGAGACTTTACTCACACCCATAATCAGTGTTTGCATTTCGATATTGTATCCTGTCTCCTGTCTCCTGAATTATGACTTTCCCTACACGGGCATAGTGTCACTTTGTTAAACTTATTATCTGAAAGTCGAAGGTCTTCAACCTGACAAGTGGAACAATAGCAATTTTTATGCCAAGACTCTCCCATACTTCTCAAAACACATTCATCCAGACCATTGAAAAAAGCTCTTTCATCACAAAACTTCCTTGTGGGTTCTGGTCCTTGAAAAGAGTCGCTTCACCACAAATAAATAATACCAAATATTTCGACTTGTGCAGGTACGCAGGATTATGGTAAACACCGGCTGCTTGCTTCGTTTTCTTCTTCTACGCAAGAGCTTGGTCAGTATCCGAATAGACATACAAAGCATCCAATCCCATTGCATATATAACCTGATGGGAGCCTGTAATTCATAAGAAGCAAATGAAGGAAGCAGCTGGCAAGCGGCGAACTTAGCTCATCGTATAGGCGGAATTTCTTGGCACCACTGAAAGAGGAAATAATGGAAAATCTTTTCACAAAAGTTGCAATTCTTTATTATAATGTACTAAAAAGTTTTCCACTTGCCGTGATCTTCAGGGTGAATATAAAGAGCGCAAGGCAGCCAACCTTAAACTATGAAACTGACAATCTGAATTGTCACTTTTTTGCATTCTCTTTACAGCAGTTAACATATTTTGTATGATTATTCTTGACTTTTTAGAGCATTCAACTTATTGATGTCCTGATCATTCATTATCAATCATCTCAGAAGGTGGATCATGAAAATCATAAATGGAATACACCAAATAAAGATACCTATTCCTGATAATCCCCTTGAATACCTGAATTCATATCTTATTGAAGGGAGTGATGGTTGGCTCATGGTCGATACTGGCTGGAGTTCTCCCGATGCTTTCACCGAGTTGGAAAATCAACTGAAAGATCTGGGACTTACTTTCACAGATATAGCGCATGTAGTACTCACCCATTCCCACCCTGACCACAGTGGTATGGCAAACAAAATAAAACGGCTTTCTCAAGCTACACTATATCTCCACCAGATGGAGAATATTCATCAAGAGTCATGGAAGAAGAAGGATAAAACAAGTGATTATTCCATTTTTACAGCCGGACAATTACGGCTTGGGGGTATGTCCGAGACAGAGATACATCACGTTATTGAAAGTATACCAACCGGTGATAATGATCGTTTTATCATTTCACATGATATGGCACTGGAAGGCGGTGAAATAATCTCTGCCGGTTTATTCAATTTCAAGGTGATATGGACACCGGGACATTCACCAGGACATATCTGTCTTTATGAACCGGAAAAGAAGATTCTCTTTTCAGGGGATCATGTACTGCCGATTATTACTCCTAATATCAGTCAGTTTAGTCCCAGAATCAATAAAAATCCTCTCGTACAGTTTCTTTCCTCACTGAGAAATATTGAGCATTTGGATGTTGATATTGTTTTACCGGCACATGAGCATGTCTTTAAAGATTTGAAAAGGAGAATCGGTGAAATAATTCATCATCATGAACAACGTTTGGAAGCAATTCTGGATACTGAAATGAAAAAACCTAAAACAGTATATCAGGTAGCATCAAAAATACCATGGATGGTTGAGATGAAAGACAGCAAAGAGACTATGGGAACACACTTCCGAGACCTGCCACTTCTTCATAAGGCTTTGGCCATGGGAGAAACTGCCGCACATCTTGAATTACTGAGGAAAGAAAATAAGGTGAAAGTATTTTTCAGAGATAATACTGCATTTTATGAGTGCAAATAGGAAAGATAAACGACTTGTCACTTCGGTGGAATTCCTTTTTATATATCACTTTCAAAATATCCTTTTTTCCGTTCTTTTATCAAACAGATATATCTTTGAAACGTCTAAAAAAACGTGTACATCATCCCCTACCCCAATCATACTGTCGCCTGTGAAAAGGGCAACCAGTGTGCTTTTACCGATAATAAGGTGGACAACCGTTTCTCCTCCTAAAGGTTCCACCTCATCCACAACCGCTCGGAGGGGTTGCATTCCGGTCTCATCGATCACGCCATTGTGCTCATGCAGAGACGACGGACGAATACCCACAAGCATCTCCTCTCCTGCCCATCTTTCCACTCTCTCACAGAATTCAGAGGGAAGTGGAACTGTGAAATTATGGAGATGGAGGGTGCACATGCTTGACTCTTCTCTTATGACACCTTCTAGGAAGTTCATGGGGGGAGAGCCTATACATTCAGCCACAAACTTGTTCTTCGGCCTTTGATATATCTCCCGGGGGCTTCCCACCTGTTGAAGCAGTCCGTTTCGCATCACGGCAACCCTGTCACCCATTGTCATTGCTTCCACCTGGTCGTGCGTCACATACAGAGTTGTCACACCGAGTCTCTTTTGGAGCTTCTTTATCTGGGCCCTCATCTCAATTCTCAGCTTAGCGTCCAGGTTGGAGAGGGGTTCGTCCATCAGGAACGCACGTGGCTCCCGAATGATCGCCCTTCCCAGGGCCACCCTCTGTCTCTGTCCCCCGGATATCTCTCTGGGCTTCCTTTTTAAAAGATCTTCAAGTCCCAGTATATTTGCCACGTTGTTTACCCTTTCCTGAACCTCCCGGCGCGGAAGCTTCTTGACCTTCAAGGGAAATGCGATATTGTCATAAACGGAGAGATGGGGGTAGAGAGCATAGTTTTGAAAGACCAGGGCAATATCCCTTTCCTTGGGCATCAGGTGGTTTATTAATCGGTCCCCTAAGTATATATCTCCGCAGGTGGAGGTCTCCAGGCCCGCCAGCAGTCTCAGGATCGTGCTCTTGCCGCACCCCGAAGGACCCACCAGGGCCATAAATTCCCCGTCCTTGATCTCAAGACTGAAATCCTTTACTGCTTCTATCTTTCCAAAGCGTTTTGTGATCTTGTCCAAGCGTATATCAGCCATCTCTCTTTCTTCTCAATATGAATTCTCCATTACTCTACCCTTTTACACCGCCTGTAATCAGACCGCTCACCAGATATCTTTCAAAGATAAGAAATATGGCTATCACGGGCAAGGTCATAATCACCGAAGCCGCCATGACCATATCCCAGGATGTATGGTATGATCCGAAGAGATGAAAAAGCCCTTTTGAAAGTGTGAATTTCTCAGGAGAATCGAGGAATATGTATGCAAAGAGAAACTCATTCCATGCAATCATAAAGGTATAGAGGGCCACACTGGTGATAACCGGCATGGACAAGGGTAAGGTTATCTTCCTGATCACCTGGATTCTGGTGCAACCGTCCATGAGACCCGCTTCCTCGATATCAGGAGGAAGTGCCCTGAAATAATTTCCGAGCATGTATAAAGAAACGGGCAATGTTTGGGCAAGATACGTCAGAATCAAACCACTCAACGAATCTCGCAAACCAGATCGGGACAGAATTGCAAAGAGTGGAATGACGAGCAAAACAGGAGGAAGTATGTAGATCAACAGGACTGATTGTGAGAGGAGTCTCTTCCCTCTAAAAGAAAGCCGGGACAGGGCATAGGCCCCCAGCACGGCCAGGGGTACGTTCAATGCAACCGTCATAAAGGAGACAGAGAAACTGTTTATAAAATAGCGGAGAAATTTGTGAGTGAAAAGGACCTCATAATATGCGTTGAGGCTGAATTCTCTCGGAAAAAGCACCGGGGGAGTCGCAAAAAGTTCTCCAAAAGTTTTGGTGGAAGAGATGACCATCCAGTAAAAGGGAAAGAGGATGACGACCAGGAACAGACCCAAGCCGCCCCAGATGATCAGTTGTGGAGGAAGCGTTTTGACAGTCTCTTTTTTCACCAGTTTATAACCTTTTTAACATAGGTTGCCATGGACAAAAGAAGAAAGAAGAAGAGAAGCATTGATATTGCGGCTCCCATCCCGAAATCATATGTTCGAAAACTGTAATCATAGATCAAGAGAGGGAGGACTTTGGTGCCTGCGGCCCCTCCGGTCAACAAAAAGATATCGTCAAATTTATTCACAGTCCAAATGAATCTCAGCAGAAAAAGGGCTGCCAATATATATTTCAACTCAGGTAATGTGATGTACAGAAACTTCTGCCTGGCACCGGCACCGTCCACGTCTGCGGCTTCATAGAGTTCATGGGGGATTGCCTGGAGTCTGGCCAGAATGAAAAGCATATCAAAGGGAAAGTATCTCCACCCTTCGAACAGGATAACGGTGAATAATGCAAGGGGTTCCACAGAAAGCCAGGCGATGGTGTGTTGTATGATCCCTGTCTCCACAAGGGTCCAATTCCCCACCCCGTACACCGGGTTCAGCATCCACTTCCAGATAAAAGCGAGGGACACGGCCGGGGCCACATAGGGAAAGAGAAAGATTCCCCTCGCCAGAGCACGCCCCCTGAAAGGCCGATTGAGGAGTAATGCTGCGGCCAGTCCTATAATAAGCGAAAGGATTACCCCGCTTACTGAATAGACGAGAGTGACCACCAGGCTCTGCACAAATTGAACATCTCCCAGAACCTTTGCGTAGTTGCCAATCCCCGCAAAAGGGGCCTGATCACCCAGATTGTCCAATGTTACGTCATGAAAACTCAGCCAGACATTATACAGGAGGGGAAATATGACTATACCGAGTATAATCATTAAGGAGGGGATGAGGAGTATATAAGCGAGACGAGCCTCTCTTGCTCTGAATGTTCTCATCCTTGATCTCTGTCATCACTTGGATGTTACGGCTTCCATCTCTTTTTGGAGCTTCAAACACGCATCCGTGGCCGTCATCTTCTTTGCCAATATCCGCCCCACAGTCATTGGCACGAGCTTGAGGCCGTGGATATCGCCGATCTTTGGAAAGGTCATCCCTGCTGAATAGCCCCATCTTTGAATGTTCTCCATTCCCGAGGCTATTGTTTCCGCCAGGCCGGGTTCATAATACGAGAAGTAATGATGTCCTTTCCATTCTTCCAACACGGTTTTCCTTACGGGTGTCTTCCCTCCGGGGGACATGGATATCCAGGCACCATACCCTTCATTGAGTAAAAATCTCACCCATGCCTTTGACTCTTCCGTCCGTTCTGAATTGCAGATCCCCAGAGCGTATATCTCTCCGTAACCGGCCTTTTCTCCTTGGGGCCCTTCAATGACAGGCACAAAACCGGTCTTTTTTGCCAGTTGAGGAACAGTGGGCTCGTATTTCTCCACCAAACCTGCGATATCGTCTATGATATAGGGGGAATAGAACATCATGGCCGCCTTGCCGGTGATATAATATTGTCTCGCCTCTCTCCAGTGATTGTGGCCCGGAGGTCCGTATCCGGCCAACTCCGTGTAGTATTCCAACGTACTCGCTATGCGGGGACAGTCCATTTCAATTCGGCCATCCTCCCGAAAAATTCTTATGCCGTTTGAGAGGGCAAATTGCTCGAAAACTTGCTGTGTATAAAGCTTCTGAGGGTCCGTACCGATGACGATCCCGTAACGGGCCTTTTCAGGATGATTGAATGCTTTTGCTGCATTCAGGATATTCTGCCATGTGATCGGTTTTGACAACCCCTTTTCCCTGAACAAGTCTTTTCGATACCAAATTCCTTGAATCCATCCGTCTATGGGGATCGCAGCATACCCCTCCCCTCTTGGATTTCTGCAAAGTTCCAATGGCCCTTTGTAAAATGTGTCTTTTCCCAACTCATTTATGACTTCAGTGGCAGCTCCGGTATTGAAGACGCCCGCAGCCGCATACGTGCTTATCCGAACCAACCCGACTTCCATCACATTGGGCAGGCTCCCCGCAGCCTTGGCAGCAGCCACCTTCTCAGGAAGAACATTCTCGTCCACAGGCACAATGCGAACATCCACATTGGGATTGCTTGCTTCAAACCTCTCGGCCAGCTTCTCCTGCACCTGAATCCGATCCTGCTCTACCTCGGATGTCCAGAAGTGGATGGACGTCTTCTGATCCACCTTCTGGCAGCCGTTCATTATAAGTAGCATCATGACGACGATAGATAGAACCTTGAAATGCATATTCACCTCTCCCTATAAAAAGACAGATGGAGGGATTGGAGAAGTTGGAAATCAGAATTGAGGAGTCGGGATATAAATATCATGAATTTTGCTATCACGGTGAAGATTTCTGCAATCTCTCTGCAAGCCACATCTTGATAATCGATTGTCGGGGGACACCAAGTCGCCTGGCCTCTTTGTCAAGAGACTGAATCATCCAAAGAGGAAAATCCACATTTATCCTTTTACTCTCCTGTTTAGGTCTTCTTGCTTTTGACAGATCCAGATGTTTTGCAATGCTTTTTCCTTCATCAAACGTGTTGTCAAAGTCTTTAGCTTTCATGAAGCTCAATCTCCTCATCTCTAGCTCTACGCACTGAGATAAACCTTTTATTCTCACTGCGATATGTGATGATTCCTGACCAGTGTTTTTCTTCTATTTTTCCAACAACCAGAAATCTCTGTTCATCGGTCGTTCTCGCAGGGATCTCCAATAAATCAGGATCATCCCAAAGTGCTTGCGCTTCAAAAAAATCAATCCCGTGCTTCTTCTTATTGTTTTCTGATTTTATAAGGTCAAATTCGAACTGCATGGTATATTCAATATACCCATAAGGTATATTCTGTCAATCATAAATTCTTAAAAAAATCGATGCTGATCTCCAAGGTGTGGTCATAGTCGATGTAGGTGGCTTAGATATCTGTGATTTTAGTGGTAAGGGCGCTGTTCCAATGTCCTGATATCCTGGATGCAGTGGATCAGCCCGTTAAAATAATTAAGGAGCTGATCCGGATTTTTCAGGCACTTGTCGTCCTGCACAACTCCCTTGAGGATATATTCTAGCAGGGGCTGGGTGACCCATGTATAGAAGTGGGTAGCCATATGGCTTTTTACCTGGTAACTGCCTAAAATAACGGCATCAAGATTATAAAAGTTGGTAATATAGTCTCTTTAATCTGCAGTAGTTGTAAAGAATTTTTGCACAACTGAATTTTAGGGCAACTCATCTTCTCAAAATGATACTTTACCAGGGGAGGTTCCTTTATATATACCGTATCTTTACTCATCACTGTACCGCCTCCTCGATGAGTTGTTCCTCGCGGGTCAGGGCTTGGTCGAATAAGCGTTTGATTTCCTGATTTCTATCCAGGCCGTTTTGCAATAACTCGCCGAAGGCTCACTTCCTTGATGAATACTGAACATTAATCGCCACAGTGCTGAGGTAATTTCTCTTCTGTTTCGTTGTTTATTCCTACCGTCATCTTCAGCATCTTTTCAATATAAGTGTCTTTGTCTTCCTTCTGGAAGAGAACATGTTTCTCCTCAAATTGTTCTTTTGTCATGCCGCCGTCCCACCATCCGATTTCGGGCAAACGGGTATTGGATACAATGAATGAATTCAGCGTAACAACTGAATCCTCTGACTGAAGATCGTATTCAATAGATTTAATGGTCTTGTAAAACTCTATCTTAGGGTCATCAGGCCCTTTCAGGTTGCGTAGACCTTTAGGGTCGATGAAATTGATGCACTCTTTCTCATCTGCAAACAACCACATTATGAAATCCGGATAGAAGTTCCCCGCTTCGAAGAATCCAATTCCTCTTCCATGAGACATGTTTCTCATCAAGTAAAGTTCTTTGCCTTTAAAGAAGTCCTTGTTCTTCGAGCAATGTTGTTGGAGATCCAGAACGAAATCCCGCTCCCCTTCGTTCAAAGGAACGGGTTTCACTTCAATAACGTCACTGTCCACATAGAGCAGTGGCTGATAAAGATGCTGTCTGAACATGACAGCAGCCCCACCATGAAACTCGACATTTCGCAGTTCACCCTTTTCAATGATTTCCTTGATCTCTTGCAGCTTGGTCACGATATCCTGTCGAGACTGGTCGATAAGAAGTGAATAATCGTCAATAAAGATTGGGTCGTCTTCGGTGAGCGTCCTATACTGGAGATGACCCTTCTCCCATTCGGCCTTACGAACCTTGTAGAACCAATCACAGTATTTGCGAAGGAGCGTTGATGCAATCTCCTGCCATCGGTGCGCCTGCTCGAATGACCGCGCTTCCATCTCTTCCTGCGGAATATGTAGTACATACCAACTATTATTAATGAGGAGGCCTGGTATTTTGTCCATACTCAGGTTCATGTTGTACCAAGCGCGCTCACTTTTAAACCGTTGAAGGTCGAAATAAAGCTTCTCGACATCAAGGAACGCCAAGTGGTCGGCGGTGAACCAAGCTTCGTTCGGAGTGGTTGTATCGAGTTTCACCTGGCCTCGAGCACTGGCAAGAGATTGAATCTTTGGATACCAGTCCAAAACAAGGCGTCTTTTCTTAAGGTGTTCGTCTGGCGTATCAAGTGTGGGCTTGGGTCCCTGTCTCTTGAAATCAATGCCTTCCCTGAGCCGAATTGTCTTCAATGGTTTCTTGCCGAGATTCTTGACAACCGGTAAGACAAATTCTATACGTTCCTCGTTGGCCGGGAGTCCCTCGTCCTCCAGATACTCTTTGAATTGCCGCATATAATCCGCGTGGATTCCGAACACGTTCAGCGTCTCCAACCGCTCTATATCTTTGGGAGCATTGGAATCGATGATACGATGGCTTCGCTTGAGACAGAAATCCAGTCCCTTCAGGCGGACGCCGCGGCCGAAAAGCTGAATAATCTGCGAGCCTTCCTTCTTTCCGATGTTCATGAGCCCCATTGTACTCACCCGCCAACTTGACCACCCTTCCGAAAATTTCTTTGAGCCTATCAGCACGTTCAGCGTTGAATTACCGGAATTCAGTCGCCGAAAGAGCGAATCCGAAAACTCGCTGTCCGACACAGCCAGGTCCTCCGGATGTTCCTCACAGAGCTTGCACAAGCCCGATGGATCGCCGACGTTGATCAATCCGAAAGGCTCATTGTCATCGCCAATATGCAGAGCAACTTCACCTTCGGCCTCGCCGCCGGACTTAATTCGCCGCACATGCAGCGCACCGGTTACATGGGCGTTGAAAAGTACCGTCAGGATATCCCAAAAGGCTTGTTCCCCGGAGAGCCCGAGTTGTCCGAGATAGGCGAAAGCTCCTGCAAAAAGCTCGCGTCCCTTGGAATCACGGAGTCCTGAACTGCCACTGAGGAGCATGTCGAGGCAGCGGATGCTCTCACTGCCATTCTTTACAAAGCGAGCGAGGAACAGGATGATGTCCACCACGTCAGAAACGTCCTTCTTGCTTGGTTTCTTGGTGACGCTTCCACCAACGAATATCCAAAGGGGCTTCTCGATCATGAAGCGGCGCAATTCCTCCCGCCTGTCCTGAAACAGCTTCTGTTGCTGGTAAAACGCCAGAAGGCATGCTGTCAAATACCTGCGTCGGTGTTCCTCGTTTGAGTCATCTTCCAGATTAAGGATGCGATACTCCTTTCCATACCCATCGCCGTAGAAATATTTGTACGAATAATCGAAAAGGATGCATTTGGCGTACTCATGGGCCAGGTTCTTGTTGCCGCTTGCCTTCATGGCCTGGCCGAAAGTGGCTGAATATTCAAAGGAAAAGCCCTTTTCGCAGAGCCGGTTTCTCATCTGTATCCAGTGGCCCACTTCTGCGCCACTTGTGCCGCGGTGACCTTCATCAACTAAAACAAGGTTGTTGCCTTCAAAAGCATCGATAGATACAGTCTTCTCTCCGGTG